>JBPOFV010000436.1:0-2605 GCA_051252335.1 Marinicella sp.
GAAATGTTTCATTGCTTGCGCGAGTAAGATGCCTATTACTCCAGCTGTCATTGCTAAAAAGTATGTCTCCAGCGTCCTTATGGGTATATTTAAGTTTTGTTGATTGACTGCCGATACATAAGCATTGGCTTTACTTTCATCTTGGTACAGATCTTGCGACCAAACTCGATACAGTTTTAACCCAGGGTTGTACTCAACAATGGCTTTGATGTTTTTTTGTAACAATGAGCTTTTAACTTTTTCAGCATTTCCTTGTTGCGAGAAACTTCCAAGTTTAACGCGGTACACTTGATTCAATGGAGATGATAAATCTGGTTTTTTTATTTCAACTGGTTTATTTACAGGTTGACTGACTGGCTTACTGACCACTTCAATGGGCTTATCTGCTGGAATCTCTAGAGGTGGTTTTGTTTTAATTTCCTCAGGCTTAGTTTCTGCAACAGCAGACTGAGTTTGTGTTTCAGGCACCAGATTTTCCGCAGGATCCATTTGTATAGGATTTGAATCATTCTTGTCTATCAATTGTGGCTTTTGGTCGTTCACCACCAACTCGACATCACCTGCTGGCATGTTGCTGGTGCCAACCACGGGTGTATCTATGTCAAACTTTTTAACTTCAAGGCTATTTTCATCCACATCAGGAATATTTATACTGATGTTTTGATTATTTTTTTGTTCAACTTCACCATCAAATAACATCGGTACAAAAATAACTGCCAAAGCGATGATCACTGCAGCCCCAATGAGACGTTGTTTTAATTCTTGATCCATTTATTTACCATTATTTGATTGTATCTGTGAACTCAAAAATGAGACCAACTCAGAATAGGTCAGTTGTTTCTGTCCAAAAGCCCTGTCTTGCAGTGCTTTAAGTGAATATATTTGTTGTTCAAATTCATCTTCACCTAATATTATAGCGAATTTAGCAGCAGATTTATCGGCTTTTTTAAATTGTGATTTGAATGATGCCTGCCCCATGTTGACCATCATTTTCAAACCCGGTATATCAGCACGAATGGATTCAGCCAGCTTCATTACAGCGGGAACAGGTAAGGACTTATCCTTGATCAAATAAACATCAGTTTGTGTAGCTGTTTGCCACAGATTGTGGTCTTCTATCAAAGCCACCAATCGATCTAGACCCATAGCAAATCCTGTTGCAGGCGTTGGTTTACCTCCTTGCATTTCAACCAAGCGGTCATATCTGCCACCGGCACAAATGGTACCTTGGGCTCCCAAATCATCAGTGATCCATTCAAAAACATTGTGTGAATAATAGTCTAAGCCACGCACCAATTTAGGGTTGATTTGGTAGGCCAGTCCACAACCATCCAAAATGTCACACAATTCTTTGAAATGAGCTTTGGCCTCATCACTGAGGTAATCTTTAATCAATGGTGCTTCAGCGATGATGTTTTTCATAGCTGGATTTTTAGAGTCTAAAATCCTTAATGGATTGCTGTGCAATCTGCTTTGTGCTTCTGTATCCAGGACATCAGCATGTTGTTCAAAATACGCAATCAGCACTTTTCTGTATGCAGCTCGGCATTCTGGCGTACCTAGTGTATTGAGCTCTAAGCGAACATTTTTGATGCCTAATTGGTCCCACATTTTTTTGGTCATCAAAAGTAATTCAGCATCGACATCTGGCCCTTTGAAACCAAACACTTCGGCACCCACTTGAGAGAATTGTCGGTTTCGGCCTTTTTGTGGCTTCTCATAACGGAACATAGGGCCGTTATACCAAAGTTTTTGTGGATCATTAAAGATCATGCCATTTTGCAAGACAGCTCGAACTGTTGAAGCTGTTCCTTCAGGACGCATGCTGATTGATTCACCTTTACGCGTCTCAAAGCTGAACATTTCTTTTTCTACAACATCGGTGACTTCACCAATAGCCGAATGAAATAAAGCAGTTTTTTCTAAAATTGGAAAACGAATTTCTTGATAGCCATACTGATTTAATATAGCGCTGATGGTGGTTTCTAACTGTTGCCAAATCCACACTTGATCAGGAGTGATGTCATACATGCCTCTGAGTCGGCTGATACTTTTACTCAAAATTTAGCTCTAAATAAAAAGGTGTATTTTATACGAGCCATTGGTTTAGATACAGCATCTAATTCAGGTGATTTGAGTCGTATTATGTTATGAATCAAAAAGCGGATTCACAAATTCTATGAACTGGGATTCAATGGCCAGTTAAAATCAGCAATGTCTTCTTCAGATAATTCACTTAACTCCACCTGATTATCATTGATCAACAGTTGCAAGGTTTCCACGTTGCCTATTCTAAAATGCATGGGTTGGTCTGAGTGGTATTCACGTAAACCAGGACCAATCAGATCATGAACAATTTTTTCACCGTTTTGAGTTTTGATTGAAACCCAAGCCTGTTCTGCCAATTCCATTTTAATGGTGTATACAGACGAAATCGTATTTTGTGGCAACAAAGACCCATCATCTGCCGTATCATCTAATTCATCTTCATTGTTTGAATCATTGGCACCAACTGCTTCAGTAGGTGTTATGCGGTCGTTTTCTGTCGCCTCTTCAGCTGTCGTCTGGTTATTCAGGTCTTCTGACTCTTGAGTCAAACCAGGTC
>JBPOFV010000437.1:0-2594 GCA_051252335.1 Marinicella sp.
TCTAAGACCTGGTGTCTTGCTACACAAAATGTTTGGTAGCGTTCAACATCATTTTCAATGGTATTGATTCCATCTAAATAATTCCAAACCCTGATTAAATGGTTAAAGCCTAAATCGGCACTTATGGAATAGGCAAACTGATACACTTTAACAACCAAGTCAACAAGCGGCTCATGATTCAAATTAAAAGCCATGACTAAATGATGTTTGGACTCTAATGCCTTAAAATCTGTCTCACCCTCAAATTCAACATCAATGATATCTGTATGGTCTATCCAGCACTCTTGGTATTGGTCAGATTGCGCCAAAACGTCAAGTGGCAATGCGATATCAGCCGTTGATTTTCCTATATCAAATTCTGCACCATAAAAATGCAGCAATGAATTCTGACTTACTTTTGAACTGACTGACAACACAGTGCTTTGTTTAATTGTTGATATTTGATCCATAAATTCTATTTATTCTTGCAGACATGAGGCAGTGGCCATTTCTGGGCTGACATTATCGTCTGTTCCACCACAGATAACAATCCCAGCTAAAATATTTCTGAATATCGGACATAATTATCTGCTTATTGATTGTGCTTTCACTTAAAATAGAACCCTTATTATCCAGCAAGAACAAAAACAGCCTGTAATAGGCAGAACAATGTATTTCGAAATATCATGGCATTACAACTTCATAACAGCCTAAGCGGCAACAAGGAATTATTTAAACCCATTGACCCCAATCGCATCACCATGTATTTATGTGGGCCCACGGTTTATAACTACGCACACATTGGCAATGCCAGACCAGCTGTGGTGTTTGATGTATTGAACCGATTGTTACGGCATCATTATCCACATGTGGTGTTTGCCCGAAATATCACTGACATTGATGACAAAATAAATACCTTTGCCAAAGAAAACAATTGTTCTATCAAAGACGTATCTTCCAAATACGCCAAAGCTTATAACGAAGACTTGAAGGCTTTGGGGGTATTGATGCCTAACATTGAACCTTACGCCACAGACCATGTGCCTGAGATGATTGTGATGATTGAAGACTTGATCAGCAAAGGACATGCCTATGCTGCAGAAGGCCATGTATTATTTGATGTAACCACCTATGAACATTATGGTGAACTTTCCAAGAGGTCACTTGAAGACATGCTGGCAGGTGCCCGGGTTGAAGTGGCCACTTATAAACGCAATCCTGGTGATTTTGTGTTGTGGAAACCATCTGATGCCACACTGCCTGGTTGGGATAGTCCTTGGGGTAGAGGGCGACCTGGTTGGCACATTGAATGTTCAGCCATGGCTGCTAAACATTTAGCTGAAACCATCGATATTCATTGTGGTGGAAAAGATTTGATTTTCCCTCATCATGAAAATGAAGTGGCGCAAAGTTGTTGTGCCAATGACACCAAAAACTTTGCTAATTACTGGGTGCACAACGGTTTCATCACCATGAGCGATCAAAAAATGTCCAAATCACTGGGCAACATTCAATTGATTCGTGAAGTTTTGGCTGAAGTCAAAGGTGAAGTGGCTCGTTGGGTTCTACTCAGTGCACACTATCGACAATCGGTGGACTGGACTCCCGAAACCATTTCCCAAGCTGAAAAAACCATTGATCGAATTTACACCACTTTGCGTGATGCTCAAAACATTGAAACAGATCCTGCTGTTGGAATTGATGCAGAATTTTTAGCGGCTTTGGATGATGACCTTAACACCCCCAGAGCATTTGCACGAGTCAACCAATTGGCCAAATTATTGGCCAATGCTGATTCGGTAGAAGAACAAATAAAATTAAAAAGTAGTTTAATCCACAGCTGTGAATTATTAGGTGTTTTACAAAAGGAACCTGAGTCTTGGTTTGCGGAAAAACAAGTGGGCGGCGAAGACATCAAAGAACAAGTTGAACAATTGATTGTTGAACGTGCCCAAGCTCGTACCGATAAAAATTGGAGCCGCTCTGATGAAATTCGTGATGAGTTGGATGCACTGGGCGTGATTC
The DNA here is from genome assembly GCA_051252335.1 of Marinicella sp. GTDB lineage: Bacteria > Pseudomonadota > Gammaproteobacteria > Xanthomonadales > Marinicellaceae > Marinicella. The sequence continues at coordinate 2,005 of JBPOFV010000437.1, forward strand.
TTGAAGACTCACCTGAAGGTACACGCTGGAGCATGAAATGAATGATACAACCAACGATAAACTGGGTGACGAACAACTAGAGATTGTAGAAACATTCGATATGTTTGATGATTGGCTGGAGAAATATCAGTACATCATCGATTTGGGCAAGCAACTCGAACCCATGGATGAAGCGCTCAAGGTGGATGAAAACATCCTGCACGGTTGTCAATCTCAAGTGTGGCTTGTCCATGAGTACAAAGATAACAAGCTGCACTTCCAAGCCAACTCTGATGCAGCCATAGTTTCCGGTTTAATCCACTTGGTTTTAACCATTTATTCAGGCCAAACAGCACAAATAATTATCGATACAGAACCCGATTTTATTGAATTAATTGGCCTCTCATCTCACCTTTCTTCCACTCGCAGTAATGGCTTAAACGCCATGATCCAAAAGATTCAGACGACGGCACAAGCTTATTTGTAAGGATTCGATGGTTTTTCCTATCCATTGCAATTGTGAATAACCTCTAAACCCCGTCGTCATCGGGCGGGCTAAAGGTTTCTCATCCTCTGTTTATACTGCAGAAACTTTAAATACACATAACACC
>JBPOFV010000438.1:0-2587 GCA_051252335.1 Marinicella sp.
CTGTTAAATCAGTGGTTATGCTGTAGCCACGAGACAAAACATTCAGAGGGTTTTGGTGGTTTAAATCATTAATTTCTAAGCTTAACTTTTGTTTGGCTTGTTCCATGACTTGTTTCAATTGCCAAGTTAATGAGTGGTTTAATTGATTCAAGGTTTGTTGCTGGAGAGCAGTACCTGGCTTGTTTTTTTCCAATTGTTGTTGTGTCTGTTGGAATTTGTTGATCAAGAGCAGTTTTTTGGCGTCAAAAACTTGGTCCAAGTTGTGCTTGCTATGATTTAAGGCTTCTATTTGTTGCTTTAATAGGTTTTCAGGGTGCTTTTTCTCTAATTGGTGTAGGCTTGAGTCAATTTTTTGTTGGAATACCCTCAGTTTATCTTGAATTAATAAATCCAACAACTTACTTGCATGCGTTAAGTTTTGATTCAATTCGGCAAAATTACCGCTGATCAATTGAGCAGCAGCAGTAGGAGTTATGCAACTGATATCTGCAACCAAATCACTGATAGATTCGTCTGTCTCATGGCCAATTGCACTGATAACAGGGGTCTTAAGCTGTGCCAATTGATGTGCTAAAAATTCATCATTAAAAACCCAAAGATCCTCTTTCGAACCACCGCCTCTGGTAAGTAACAGCACGTCATGATTGTTTTCATCTGCTGTTCTTAAAGCATGATTAATTTGAGGCGCTGCATCATTGCCTTGTACAGGTGTGTGATAAACAGTTACGTTGATCAATGGATTGTTGCGAAGAAAAACATTCAGTACATCTTGCAAGGCCGCTCCTTTTGATGAAGTAATGATGCCTAAACTGTGAATAATCTTTGGAATGGCTTGTTTCTTACTGGCATCAAACAGACCTGCATTCATTAACTTTTGTTTAAGGATGATGAATTGTTGTGCTAAATCGCCTTGACCTGATTCGATCACTTTGAGGACGTTGACTTGAATATCACCTTTAGGCGTATATAGTGACATTTGGCCAAGCAATGTGATTTGAATGCCTTTTTTTAGTGGTATTGATTGTTTCTGTTTAAATAAAACACACTTAATTCCAGCATCATTATCTTTTAATGTGAAGTAACTATGGCCTGCAGGGGATTGATAATACTCGAATATTTCTCCAGTCAACCAGAAACTTCCGAACTGTTCTGATAAATGCTTTTTTAACATTTGATTCAATACAGAGGGTGTTAATGGATTTTGCGCTGTTTTACCTCGTGTTGATATCATCTTTATATGTTAGAATACGCCGCTAAATTTTTAGACCAAAGGTGGCCACCATGAGAGTATTATACGATGCCTTAACCTTCGACGATGTTTTGTTGGTTCCTGATTACTCTGACATCTTACCAAAGGATGTTGATTTGTCTACTCAATTAACGCGTAACATCAAGCTCAATATACCCGTAGTTTCTGCAGCAATGGACACTGTTACTGAGGCCCGACTAGCCATAGCCATGGCGCAATTAGGGGGTATTGGGGTAATTCATAAGAACTTATCAATTGAACAACAATGTGCGGAAGTAATCAAAGTTAAAAAGTTCGAATCAGGTGTTATTAAAGATCCCATTACTGTAAACCCTTTAACCACCATCAGAGAAGTGTTAGATATAACCAGAAAACACCGTATATCGGGTGTTCCTGTGGTAGATGGTAATGAGTTGGTGGGTATAGTGACCAGTCGAGACATGCGTTTTGAAACGGTGTTAGATGACCCAGTCAGAAACATCATGACTCGAAAAGAACATTTAGTCACTGTCGGCGAAGACGCTGAAGCCAATGAAGTGTTGCAATTATTTCATGCCAATCGAATTGAAAAGGTTTTGGTGGTGAATGATGCCTTTCAATTAAAAGGTTTGATCACGGTAAAAGACATTCAAAAATCTCAAGATTTTCCTTTGGCTGTTAAGGATGAAAGTGAACAATTAAGAGTTGCAGCTGCTGTGGGGCCGGGTGGGGATTCCGTTGAACGTGTTGATGCACTGGTTAAAGCTGGGGTTGATGTCTTGGTAGTTGATACTGCACACGGCCATTCTAAAGGTGTGATTGATCGGGTTCGAGAAATAAAATTACAATATCCAGAAGTTGATATCATTGCGGGCAATATTACCACGGGTAAAGCAGCACTGGCATTGGTTGAGGCAGGTGTTGACGCGGTTAAAGTTGGCGTTGGCCCTGGTTCAATATGTACCACGAGAATTGTTGCGGGTGTTGGCGTTCCACAAATATCAGCCATTGATGATGTGGCCAAAGCCCTTGAAGGTACTGGTGTTCCATTGATTGCTGATGGCGGTGTTCGCTATTCAGGAGATTTAGCCAAAGCCATTGTGGCAGGTGCCTCTACCATCATGATGGGTGGCATGTTTGCTGGTACTGAAGAATCTCCAGGTGAGGTTGAATTGTATCAAGGTCGAACTTTTAAATCATATCGAGGCATGGGTTCATTAGGAGCTATGGAGATTGGTTCTAAAGACCGCTATTTTCAAGATGAAGTGGATGCTGAGAAATTAGTGCCAGAAGGCATTGAGGGCAGGGTTGCTTTCAAAGGTGCATTGGCACCTGTGGTTCATCAACTTATGGGTGGGT
>JBPOFV010000439.1:0-2582 GCA_051252335.1 Marinicella sp.
ATTGTTGAGTTTAACGCCCTTGGCTTACAATGCACATTTTATTTTTAGGTTGAGTCAATGCGCCCACAGTTATTTATACGGTCCCTGCACAAATGGATGGGCTTGGTCTTAGGCTTACAAATACTGCTGTGGTTTCTCAGCGGCTTTTTAATGAGCTGGATGCCAATAGAAGAAATTCATGGTGACCATTTACTGCAGCCAGCTCCGAACTCCACCCTTGCTCCCGTAGCTATCAATTTATCTGAGTTAAGCACAAATTTAAACGAACCCATTAATTCAGTTCACATCAAATCTTGGCTTGGAAAAACTGTTATTGAAGTTGATACGGGTAAACAAATCCACTTGTTTGATGGAACCACAATGCAAAAGTTATCCCCCTTGAAAGAACAACAAATTCGTGAAGTGCTTCAGGCACATATCTCACCGGAATTTGAATTAAACACCATCAATTTATTGAGTGCAGTGCCTGCCGAGGCCAGAGGACGACAAGCCCCATTATGGATGGCACAATACGCTGGTGCTGAAAACCCCAGAATTTATATTTCAGCTCAAACAGGTGAAATTGTTGCGAAAAGAACTGATCGTTGGCGCTTATTTGATTTTTTATGGATGTTGCACATCATGGATTATGATGAACGAGAAGATTTTAATCACCCCTTGTTATATTTGACAGCATTGTCAGCTTTTTTATTCACCCTCACTGGCTTTGTATTGATTTACTACAAATTCAGAAAAAAACCAAAACAATAAGGTGTGGCCGTTATTCTGTTGGCTTCTGTGTTAATCTATATTTTTCACTACAACAGGGGATAATACATCATGAAAACAGCATTACTGACATTACTTTTTTGTTTAAGTTACACCACATCTTATGCCAAACTCAGCTGTGATGAGCTTGATGAATTAGCCACCAACCTTGACGAATTGGCTTATGAACTAAAGGGCCTTGAATCTATTGGTAAAAACAGTGCCTTGGATGCCGCACTTGGAGAGGTCACAGATGTCTTGGTGGTGGTTGCTGAATATGAAAATGACGCGCGTTTGATTCGCTGGATCGCTGATTTGGAGCTGGCTTGGGAAGACATGGAACGTGAAGACTTCGAAGACTCTTTAGATGATGTCATTGAAAGGCTTGATGAGCTGGGTGAACAAGACTGTAGCGATTGGTAACTAATCACACAGAGCTAAACCTTTTTAGCTCTGTGTTTCTTGTTGTTATTGAACAGTGATTAATTTCTCTGTCAATACCAAACGCTTTTTGCCTTGTATGACGTACCTTACTTTATATTGTCCCGGTTCTTTTGGCATCACCAAGATTCCTGAATTGGGGTTTTCTGCTGTATAAAAATAGGTGATTTCTCCATACAGCGTTTTTCTGTCTGCTTTGATCAAATCGATGTAATCTTGTTTGCGATTCGGGCCTTGCCAATTAACTGTAACCGAAGCGCCTGCTTGTGCGGTTTCTGGCAAGTTTAATGTCACGGGTACATCATTGATGACAATTGGGCTTCTGGCCATCACCGTTCTGCCTTCAGCACCGACCATGATAAATCTGACATCGTACATTCCTGACTCAACAGGCGTGGTTAATTCTCCACTGTCGGGGTTATCCTTAAGGTAAAAGTAACTGACTTCGCCATATGTGTTTTTTGATTGTGCTTTGATGATATCGATGTAACCATCTTTGTTGTTAGGCCCGGTCCAATAAACGGTAAATTTTTGTGCCACTTCTGCAGTTGGTTCAAACGCCAGCGTCACATCAGTCTCTGCCACATGAATCGGAATCCGATGTAACACTTCTTTGCCATCAGCTGCCTGCATGACATAACGAATGTCATAGTCTCCGGCTTTAGCAGGTGCTTGTAAACTGCCTTCTGGGATGCCGTCTTTGGTGTAAAAATAACTCAGCTCACCATAGGTGTTTTTGTAACCTGATTTAACCAGGTCGATATAGTCATCTTTTCGATTTGGCCCTTGCCATTGCACATTAAAATAGTCTCCGCCTGCCACTTTAGCTGGTGCTACCAATGTCACTTCACTATCTACCACGTCAATGGTGGCTGTTGCCAAGACATGTTTTTTAACGGGCCCCTGCCACACATACCGAACATCATAAGTTCCCACCTCTCCGGGGGCATTGAGTTGTGCTGGCATGCCATCTTCAGTCCAAGCATAAGTAAGTTCACTGTACACACGTTGATCACCTGAACGAACCACATCGATGTAATCTTTTTGCCCAGCCGGGCCTGTCCAAGCAACCCTAAAACCGCCGCCAATCACGACTTGTTCAGTTGGCTTTGTCACCGTTGCACTGGGTAAATCCACTTCTACTTCTGGCTCTTCTTCAAGAATAACTTGCTGTAAGGCCTGATTCAATGCAGCCGCGTTGTCAGCAGAAACATATTGGCCTCCTGTGATGTCAGCCATACAGGATACTTGTTTTCCTTGGTCTAAATTCAAACCAAAACCAATCACATGGGCTTTAAAATTAACACCCAGTTTTTCCAGTTCTGTGGCCACTGCACAAGGGTCCATATCACAGGTTTCTACCCCATCAGTTATCAACACCACTTCTGCATGGT
>JBPOFV010000440.1:0-2580 GCA_051252335.1 Marinicella sp.
CAGTAAGACTGTCCAACCTCTGAACGCATTCTTACGTTCGCTGACAGCTTGTACATGAATCAATGCAGTGCCTGCTAACCAAGGCAAGAATGAGGCATTTTCCACTGGATCCCAAAACCACCAGCCACCCCAGCCTAATTCATAATAGGCCCACCAACTACCTAAAATAATGCCTACAGTTAAAAAGGCCCAAGCAATGTTAGTCCAACGACGAGACCAACGAATCCATTTTTCATCAATTTGACCACCGATCAATGCCGCTACAGCCAGTGAAAAGGCCACTGACATGCCGACATAACCAAAGTACAACAAAGGCGGGTGAATAATCATACCGAAATCTTGCAACAAGGGATTTAAATCACGACCATCAATTGGCGCAGGATTGGTTATTTCAAAAGGATTTGATGCAAACAGGACAAAGGCTATGAAACCGGTGGCGATGATGCCTAAAACTGAAAGCACCCGTGAAATTTGGCTGAGACTTAATGATCGACTGTATCGAGCTACCGCAGCAATCCAGAGCGCTTGAACGGTTACCCACATCAATACAGAACCTTCATGTGCACCCCATGTGGCTGTTATGCGATACCTCAAAGGTAAAGCCAGAGAAGAATGTTGCCACACATAGGTGACAGAGAAATCCTGCAATACGAAGAGGCTGACTAAGATAATAAAAGTTGTGAATAGCAATACAAACAACAGGTACGACAAGGGTCTACCTGTGCGCATTAAACTGTCATTGTTTTTGTAGTATCCAATCATCGGCAAAAGCATCAAAACTGTTGCGGTTGTTAATGACAGGATTAATAAAAATTGTCCAATTGATGCCAACATAATTATTGAGACTCCTGCATGTTTTCTTGGGCTTCTTTTAAAGCACCAGCAGCTTCTGGTGGCATGTAGTTTTCATCGTGTTTTGCCAACACTTCTTCGGCTTTAAACAATTCAGTTGAAGCCATCTTGCCGATCGTTACTACACCTTGTCCTTCACGAAATAAATCAGGTAATATGCCTTCATACTCTACCAAAACATCGTGGGCGAAATCTGTCACAATGAATTGCACCTTTAAACTGTCTGGGATACGTGTGAGGCTGTTTTCTTTGACCATCCCACCCAGGCGGAAGCTGCGGTTTTCTGGATAATCTAAAGCAGTTACTTCAGTAGGACTTTTAAAAAACATGATGTTTTCTTTAAAAGCAGTTAAGAATATGGCCACCGCAATAGCAACGCCTGTGGCAACCATGAGAATCAGTATCAATCTTCTTTTTCGGGTAGGTGTCATTTCAGTTTTCTCCAGAATGTCGCTGCGTGGCTTGTGTTTTAAGATGCTTCGAGTGAATTTGTCTTTTGATTTGTTTTGACTTTGATTTAAGACTGATGAAATCAGCCACTAAAGCAACGACAAAAATGCCAATCGATGTCCAGACATAAAAGTCATACTTGCCCATGTCAAATAGCTCCATCATGATTGTGCTCCTGACATTTCTTTTTCTATGACTTGTTTCACCCATTTTTTATTGCGTTCTGTTTTCAACAAGTAACTTTGTGCACGGCTCAACATGGAATAGATGTAGTAAAACTTTGTGGCCAAGGCCATGACCAACAAGGGTCTGAGCATGTCCCAATCCTTGATGCCATTTGAACCGCCCATCAATGAAACAGATGAACCTTGATGAATACTGGTCCACCAGACGACAGAATAACGAATGATGGGTAAATTAACTAAGCCAATAATGGCGACCAAAGCAGCCAACCGAGCGGCTTTTCTGGGATCTTCCTCATAAGCACTGTAAATGCCGATAACGCCGATGTACAAGAACAACAAAATTAACTCAGAAGTCATCCGTGCATCCCAATCCCAATAAGTACCCCACATGGGTTTACCCCAAAACATGCCAGTCAGTAGCGTAATTACTGTAAACAAGGCACCAATAGGTACGCTGGCCATCATCACAGCTTCTGCTACTTTCATGCGCCAAACAAAGGTAATGATTCCACCAATCCCTACAATTGCATAGATAAACATACTCATCCATGCTGCTGGGACATGGACAAAAATTATTCTATAAGAATCACCTTGTTGGTAATCAGTTGGTGCAAAGAATAAGCCATCAATCAATCCATAAAGAGTAAGGGCAATGGCTAAAAACAACATGGGTTTAAGCCAATGGCTGGTGATTCTATAGAAACTGGGTGGTGATCCCGATTCATGGTAAAATTTTACAATACGATTCATGCTAAATTTCTCTGGTTATTATTCCAAATTTATTTTTACAGCAGCCGCAGCTGCCAAAGGTGCCAAAGTCAAACTCAAGACCGTACAGCCCAACAGCAGTAACAAATGGCCATAAGCTGAATTCCCCAATGTGGTTTCCAATACGGCCCCTGCGCCAAATATCAATACGGGAGCCAATAAAGGCATGACTAACACACTGAGCAACATACCTCCATTCTTGATATTCATGATCAGTGCGGAGCCTACAGTTCCGAGTAAACTGAATATGGGGGTTGCTAATAATAATGACAACATCAAAATCCCATATGAAGGCTCGGGCAGGTGCATAAGAACAGCAATGACT
>JBPOFV010000441.1:0-2576 GCA_051252335.1 Marinicella sp.
AAACAAGAGTCGCAACACCGCTGACCTTCTGATGATTTCATAACACAAGCCACATCCTGCAAAAGTCAAAACTATGACCACCACAGGTTCAGTTATTGGTCCAAAATCACTGAAATAATAGGCCAGCACTATGATAAATGTTTGGTGCAATATGTAATACGGGTAAACCGCATTATTCAGATACTTTAACCAGCGATGATTGTGGTTGAGGTGGTGATTGGCAAAACCTAAAATGGTTAATATCCATGCCCAGCGGTTGAGATATACCAGCAGCAATTCTAAGAAGTACCTTAAGTCTCTGGACGCAGTGACGCGTTCTTGGTAATACAAATGATAGTAAACAATCAATACCATGAATGAAATAACCCCTAAAGCCAAAAATGTTTTACGGTAATGCCTGACTTGTTGCCAAAAATGAGTTTCCCAGCCCAGAAGAAAACCCCAACACAAAAAACTGAAACCCAAAGCTTTGCGTGTGCCTTCAGAGTCTTCAGGGAACACAAAGAAATGTAAAACACTCATGCCAACAACCATCACAGAACTGATTGTTGAGATGTGCCAACGACGAAATGGTGCATATAAATATGGCCATAGTTTAAGCGTCGATAATACGATGTACATAACCAGTAGGTACATTGAGAAATACCACAATTCACGGATATACCACAAATGATTGACATCGACATGTGGAAAAATACCTGATTGGTATTGATCAAAATAAGGGTGAGACAGATCTAAAAAGGCTTGATAAAATTGCCCGTAGCTGATGTTTGGTAAGTCGCCCTTAGATAACATTTCAACGTACAATTGTGGTGGCACAATGACCCAAATGCCAAATAACAAAGGTATCCATAGACGCACAGTTCTCATGCCGGCAAATTTCAAAACAGAAACCTTGTTAAGAAAAAATCGCATGGCGATCCCAGATATTAAAAACAGCATGGGTAGTCGCCATTGGTTCAAGAAGATCATCAGGCTTTGTAACCACTCTGATCGGTGTTGTGATTTATAATGGTAGCCCCAATCAGCCACATACAGCATCCCAATATGGTAAAAAATCAGCAATGCAAAAACCAAAACGCGCAACCAATCAAGGTCATATCTGCGTTTATTGGGCAAACTATCAGTCGTCATTTATATCATCCAAAAACATTGATCATATGCTGAAAATCACCACCATTAAACCCAGTTGGGATGAATGTAAGCTAATGAGTGACGAGTCACAATGGGACCAGGGCAAAGTATGAAGCTGGATAAATTTTGGCAATCGTTTTTTTGGTTTTGGTTGGGCTTAACGGTTGTGGCTTTAATCAAAGCCCATTTAAGGTCAGTTACTGTGGTAGATGACTTGACACGGAATCAAGTTAATTTTCAATCTTGGGAACCTTATGTTTGGGAATACTCTAGTACAGTCGTCTTGCTGATGTTGGTGTTTGCTGTGGCCTATGCAATTCGAAAATTTCCATTATTTGATGCCAACTGGCACCAGAGTTTGGCCTTTCATGTTTTTGGCTCGGTGGTGTTTTCCTTGGCTCATGTTTGCTTGATGGTCATGATCAGAAAAGCCATATATGGCATGATGGGAACTCAATATGATTTTGGCGATTGGTCCAGTGAATGGTGGTATGAATACCGCAAAGATGTGGTTACTTACTTTACTTTATTACTGTGGCTTGAGCTGTACCATTACCTCAGAAAGCATTTTCAAAAGACAAAACCATTGGATGGTGAGAAGTTGAAAATCAAAACCCCCAATGGCACCGTTTGGCTGAATGCCGATGAAATTTATACGGTCGAATCAGGCGGAAACTATGTCTATATCAATAGTGATGATCAGGTTTTGTTACATCGTAAAACCATGGCTCAAATGCAGCAGCAGTTGAATCAAGCTAAGTTTATCAGGGTTCATCGCTCATATATCGTCAATGTTAAAGTAGTCAAAGCAGTTAAGAACCCAAGTAGTGATCCATTTGTTTTGGTCCTTAATAATGGCAAGGAAGTTCCAGTCTCAAGAAAATATCGACATGATGTGCAGCAGAAAATGGCGATTTAAAGGTGATGATGTCACTGACAAAGTGGGTGCGCTTGCTATATCATTGATGTCATGAAAAAAGTATTTGTTGATGAAATGATCTCATGGGTGGTTCAAGCCAAGAATGTCTTGGAGGAAGTTGAAATTCCTTGCTTCATTAAAAATGAATTTTCTGGCAATCTGGCTGGTGAAGTCCCCTTTACTGAAACCTGGCCTGAGCTTTGGATTCACAAAGACAGTGATTTTGAACAGGCCAAAGTTTTATTAAAACCTTTGAGGGCAAGCCGAATGGCACAAGCACAGTCAGATGAGTCACTTCCTGAATGGACATGTAGTAACTGTGGCGAAAGCAATGAAGGAAACTTTGCGCTGTGTTGGTCATGTGGACTGGTTATAGAATCAGGACAAGCATAATTTCACTTCATGCTCATCATCAGAAAACCTGAAAATGCGGCATTGCTGCTGGTCAATGTTGGATCTACATGTTGTTTCATGGCTAGGATTTGCGCATGGTATTTTTGATAAAAATCCCAAGTTGGTTGTG
>JBPOFV010000442.1:0-2560 GCA_051252335.1 Marinicella sp.
TTTTGCTGAATCTATGGTTGCTATTTTCAATACATCTGCATGAGAGATACCGGCTTGTGCATATAACTCCAGCTCTCGATGTAAAGTAAAACCTACAATGGCATCGGTTCCAGCAACTAACTGAATACCTGCCTCATGGAGTTTCTTGATCATCACCAATAATGCCGCTGCTGATTTTTGGTATTTAAGCTCATTTTCAGCTGTAATCTTCAATTCGCTTCCGAGGAACCCACGCCTGACATTGGTAGGTAAATGGTCAGCAATGGCCGCATAACCTGGATCAATTTCACCTGATTTATTCAGAAACATGCTGTGAAAAATGGTCACTGTGGGATCCACCACTATCGACTTTTCTTTCAACAATTGAATGAAATCTGCAACCTCTTTAGACTCAAGGTCAAGTGCACCAGCTTCTTCTCCAACCAAGGTGAATCTAACTGGTGTTCTGGTGTCATCTTTATCATCGGCCAAAAAATTCAAGAACAGCATGTTGATGTGCTGAATCTCGTCATAACCATCTTTGACAGCTTGCTCTGTTTTCATGAATGAGGGAATGTGGCCACTTAATTTCATGCCATGATGATGAATTCTGTCTGCAATTGGTTTTACCCATGATGGGGTGATCGAACTGTATATTTTTATTTGTGGATAGCCACGTTCGGCATACCAATCGACAAACTCCAAGGCTTGATCTAATGTTTCGGCCAGTTTGCCTGTTGGGGCTGAAAAAGGACTCTTTTGATCTATAAAACCTGCTTTATAAACATGTGGTCCCATTACCACACCATGATCAAATGCCTCAATGGTTTTCAATAAATCGTCATGTGTATTGGCCATATCTCTAACGTTGGTGACACCTGCTGCTAAATGTAACAAGCCATCAGATAATCCAGCATGAACATGCATGTCCCATAATCCAGGCATCAGGGTTTTGCCATGTCCATCAATGACTGACTTTGCTGTTAGTTTTTTGGCTTCCTCACCCATGGCCTTGATGATGCCTGACTCTAAATAGACTGCTGAATCATTAAGCAAGGTACCTGCTTTCACATCCACAATATTGACGTTTTTAATTAACAAGGAAACTGGTAATTTTTCAGTTAGTTTTTGAGCTAAATTTTGTTGGAATGTTTTTTCTGCTTGATCTTGTAGTTCCTGTAACTCAGGCAACACAGCACCCCAGCCAGCTGGCGTCATGCCCATCCAACCATACGCCACAGCGAAAATTTGGTTACTCTCATCCAACCAAAGATAACTTGGGGTAAATCCCAAGCCACTCAATGCCATTAATTTAACTGACTTTTCTTGGTCTTCATGCTTAACAGTGGTGGATATGAGTTCTTCAACTGAAGCCTGACCTGAAGGCAATAATTCTAATTTATTATTGGGCTGTTGCATCACATAGCGAACCATGACTCCCAGTGATTCCGTTGTGCCTTGGCTGTTTACATAAGCCACTGGGCCAGTTACAGTGTCTCGTCCTTGTTCATCGGTTGATTGCCATTGAGCCTCTCCCTGATTCAAGCGATAACTTTCATCCACGTCAGAACCCATGTAACTATTGCCGGTGACTTTGTATGATATGACCTGACCATGATCATCCAATCGAATTGATTCTGAAATTTTTGGACCTCGACCGCGGTCATTGAATTCAAACTCAGCGGTTTGCAGGCCACCTGCCAGATAAGTCACATTCAACTCGCCTGACTTCTTACCCAATGTCAACCAATCATAGGTGACTGTTTTAGGTTCTGCAGAATTTGCAGCAAAAGAATAAGCCAGTAACATCGATAAGCATATGTTTTTCATCATTTTAGACCAGTGAAAGTGGCCATTGAGGATAGCATAAAAGTAATAAGAATAATATCCAGGCAATTTAATGTGACTTGAATTGCAATTATAGTTGCCTATGTCAACTAAATGGATTTATACTGTATCAATGAATTCAAGCATCAAAGCCATCAGATCTTTCAACAGGTTTTACACCAACATACTAGGTTTGCATGAAAAATACTTATTGAATAGTCGGTTTACATTGGTTGAAGTCAGAGTTATGTTTGAAGTCACCCATGCAAAAACAATCAACGCACGCGACTTAGTTAATACCCTCAATATTGATAAGGGCTATTTAAGTCGTGTCATCAAGAAACTAGAAAACAATGGATTAATCTCCAGAACCAAAGACACTATTGACAGGAGAAGTTTACAAGTCAAGATGACTGCAAAAGGCAACCTAGAATTCCAATCATTGAATCATGCATCCAATGAACAAATCGCTGGATTAACGACTCATTTAGATCAACACAGTTTAAAAGAATTGGTCAATCACATGCTACAAATCAAATCCATACTGAAGAACAATCAATGACTGTTAAGCTAGACAACATTCAGATCAGAACAACATTCAAACCGGGTGATATCGGTCAAATCATACACTTACATGGATTGTTGTATCACCAAGAGTTTAACTACGGGCTTGATTTCGAAAACTATGTGGCACAATCAATTTCTGAATTTTATACTTGTTTTGACGAGAACAAAGATTGCCTCTGGATTGCAG
>JBPOFV010000443.1:0-2559 GCA_051252335.1 Marinicella sp.
CGCTTTATCTCATTGATTTATATGGCTATTTTAAATGGTCACAATATTGTCATTGAATCGTCATCAAATGGTCAAGTCTGAAAATTCTATGTCCGGAAAATGCTTACCCAAGATCAACGAGCAGCAATAAACCTGTTTGTTTTGAATTCAGTTCATTAACAATTTTGGAGTATTTAAAATGAAAAAAATTATATTATCTGGCATGGTGTTTTTTACATTACAAGCGAACGCATTTGTAACATTGGGAACAGACAGTGCTTGTCATTATGACAGTGACAACTACAGCATACAGGATGTTATAGACTTGGGCGTTTCCGATGAAATTAGGGTCACCACGCAACAAACGTTTTATGAAAATATCGATGTCAGAGAAACACTAAAGCTTTATGGTGGTTACACCAATTGTAGCAATGCCAATGCAAATACCGCTTCAAGCAAAACTGTCATAGATGGTGGTGGTCTTAACAGTGTTTTTGATATCAATCAATTTGATACCAGCGGCTATGTAACAATCAGTCGTTTCAGTGTGAAAAACGGAGCTGCACTGGGATCAAATTCTGGTGGTGGTTTTAGCATCAGAGATCAAAACGAAGTGGGCATATCTGTGCAAATTCGTTCCAGTTTAATCAGTCTTAACAACGGTAGTTGGGGTGGCGGTTTATCAATCAATGGTGCAACCTTACAAGTCAGTTTATACGATACTGTAGTTATCAATAATGAAGCCACAACCAATGGTGGTGGCATCTATTGTAATGAAAGTAATTTAAATCTGTATTATGACACTGGTGTGATCCTAAACACGGTTTATAACACCTCACCTTCTTACGGAAATGGAGGCGGGATATACGCAGCAAACGATTGCTTGGTTCAGATCAACTCTGGCACGACTGGTTCATTGTTCGATTTTAAAGGCGTTGCTGGAAATACGGCTACCAATAATGGTGGTGGTATTTATGCCTCCTTTGGAGCACGAATCATATTAAATGGTAACAATATTGATGAAGTGGTTAATGTGAATGGCAATGCCGCTGACTCAGATAATAATGGTTCGGGAATTGGCGGTGGTATTTACCTCAATGGAGCAGATACTGTGGGTGAATTGTATGGTGCCTTAATCAAAGGAAACCAAGCTCAGCATGGTGGCGGGATTTCAGCCACCAATGGTGCACAGTTATTTGTAGGTAAATTGAACGGCAACTGCTGGAATCAAAAAAAATGTAATGAAATTTCTGAAAATATGACTTCAACCAGTGGAGGTTATGGTGGTGCTGTTTACATGTTGAATGCATATGCTGATATCAAGGACTCACATTTCAGTAAGAACAGAGCTGATAATGGTACTGTCATGTATGCTGACAATGGAACCATTGCCTTAATCAGGGCCTCATATCTTTATGATAATGGTGATGGAGGAAATGACGGATGGAGTGACATCTTTAATTTGCGGTTTTATAACAGTGGCTTAACTTTAAATCATGTCACGATAGCCAACAATAAAGCAACTGGTGCTTCGATAAGAAATAATGCTGGTTCTTATAACTTCATGAACAGTATCATTCATGAATCGATCATGAGTCTTAATGCTGATATTACCAATGCCGTTGGAGAAGAAGCCTGTTTAGTTCTAAATGATGACAATGGTTTTGATCATTTAACCAATTCATTGGTAGCTAACCCTTATTTCATTGATGAAAACAACCATGATTATCGCTTAAGTAGAATTTCTCATGCCATTGATATGTGTGGTGACAATGGAATTACACTACCAACTGACAATGATGGCGAACCAATGTGGGATGATCCCAATGTTAATAACGCGCTAGGAATCAGAGATGCGGGCGCTGATGAAACCTTTTTAGGGGATGTTATTTACAAATCCACTTTTGAATAAACACGAAAAAAGCATCGCAGTTAAAGGGTTCATTCAGAACCCTTTTTTTAACTTTTTTTGTGATTCAAGGTTGAATGAGGTTTTTATTCATGCAGTTTCTTTTTTTATTTTATTCACTGTTATAATTTAATTATGAAGATACTCAGAACACCTGAAGATAGATTTGATCATTTGCTTGATTATTCCTTTAAGCCCAATTACATAAAGATAAATGGTATGCGTATGCACTATGTAGATTCAGGTAATTCAAATGCTGATCCTATTTTAATGCTACATGGAGAACCCAGTTGGTCATATTTATACCGCAAAATGATCCCTGTATGTGTTGACTCAGGTCATCGGGTTCTGGCTCCAGACTTGATTGGATTTGGTAAGTCTGATAAACCCACAAAATCCAAAGACTACACTTATGCTAAACACCTATCATGGTTGCAAAACTTTATAGACCAATTAAAACTGAACAACATCACTTTGGTATGTCAAGATTGGGGCTCATTATTAGGCTTACGTCTGGTAACTGCCAATACCGATCGTTTTAAAGCTGTAGTGATCGGTAATGGTTTTTTACCTACAGGAGATCACCCCATTCCCAAAGCCTTTAAATTATGGCGCACATTTGCTAAATACAGCCCTTGGTTTCCTATTGGCAAGATAGTGAATTCTGGCTG
>JBPOFV010000444.1:0-2554 GCA_051252335.1 Marinicella sp.
ATTGGTTACTGGTCATCTGTTTAATTTCATCATCAGTGGTGGCGTATTTTTTGCCACATTGTTATCTGCAACCTGGATGAGTAATGGGTTACGTAATAAATATCATTACCGCCAGCGTAAATTTGTGATTCAAAAACCATTCCCTTTGATGATGCTGTCATCATTGACGCTTGGAGCTGCATCATTTGTTGGTTCTTGTTTTGTGGCTGGTTTGGGCTTATTTGAATCGCTGGCTTATGGCTTGGCAGCAACAGTAGGTTCTGTGTTGTGGTATGGACTTGATGATGTTTCTCACAGTTCCTTTGGCACCATACAAGATCAAGATTCGAAAGAAATATTGGCTTTGAGTGAGCAATCTATTGTGAACATAGAACAGTCCAATAAACACATAAGTAACCGTGAACTTTCAAGTTATTTAACTCGCATCGTTAAAACCAGTCGGGAAGTTGTTGATGCACTGGTTAATAACCCAGAAAAGATTCCGCAAGCCAGACGATTTTTGCATTCATATTTAGGTGCAACAGAAAGTGTGATCAAACGCTACGCAGACACTCACCAATTGGTAGATGATGATGCATTGGAGAAAAATTTTAAACAGGTATTACAAAATATTGACCAAGTTTTTGAACAACAAAATCAAAAACTACTAGAGAATCAAGTGTTTGATTTAGATGTGGACATTGAAGTTTTAAATACTTTAATGGAAAAACAAGGTATTAATTGATAGAGAATATTATGAGCGATGAAGAGACAAAAGTAGATACACAAACTGCCGTAAAAACAGGGACTATTGAAGGTGAAATTGTGCCAGGTGTCATGAATGAAATGGTGGCTTATAAAGATGTTGATGATGATGAGAAAAAAAGAATTGACGAATTAATGGCTGAAATTAATATGGCCGATGCCAACTCTGTGATCTTTTTTGGCAGCAAAGCTCAGGAAAAAGTCACTGAAATCTCCGATAAGATGCTTGAAGGCGTTAAAAATAAAGACCTAGGGCGTTCTGGCGAAGCGTTGAATGATATGGTTGCCACCATCCGTGGTTTTGATATTGATGAATTAGATCCAAATAAGAAACCAGGATTTTTTGCTCGGTTGTTTGGACGCGCAAAACCCTTGGTTAAATTTTTACAGCGTTATGAAGAAGTCAGGAAACAAATTGATAAAATCACCAATAAGTTAGAGTCTCATAAAACAGTTCTGCTGAAAGACATCACCAGTTTAGATCGCTTGTATGTGGCTAATTTAGAATATTTTCATACCCTAGAAGATTACATCAAAGCAGGTGAAGAAAAGATCAAACAACTGCATGATGAAGTCATTCCCGCTATGGAGCAAGAAGCCGAAGGCAGTGATGACATGCTGATGGCACAAAAATTGCGTGATATCAGGTCTTCAACGGCCGATTTAGAGCGTCGAGTCCATGATTTAAGGTTAACCAGACAAGTCACATTACAAAGTTTACCAAGTATCAGACTGGTACAAGAAAATGACAAAGGCTTAATCAATAAAATTAATTCTACAATTGCCAATACAGTACCACTTTGGAGACAACAATTGGCTCAAACGGTAACGATTTGGCGTTCCGAACAAGCGGCAGATACCATCAAAGATGCCACTGACCTTACCAATGAAATGTTGGCTGCCAATGCAGAAAACCTGCAAATTGCGAACCGCAAAGTGAGAGAACAGATGGAGCGCGGTGTATTTGATATAGAAGTGGTTAAATTGGCCAATCAAAAACTGATTGAAACCATTGATGACAGTTTAAGAATTGCTGAAGAGGGCAAAGCCAAAAGAGAAGGGGCAGTTGTTGAATTACAAAAAACCGAAGCTCAACTTCGTGACGCCTTGTTATCTGCGAAAGCCCGGTACAAAGACGTTAATAATGAAACCGACTGAGTTTAACAGGCTTAAATTATTGAGCAAATACAACTGAAATGAACAAAGTTCTGGTTGTTTTTGCTCACCCTGTTTATCAGACTTCATTAATCAATAAATCTTTACTTGCTGCACTGCCCAATAATGAAGCTGTAACACTTCATGATTTGTATGAGTGTTATCCCAATTTCATGATTGACATCAAACATGAGCAAACACTCCTAGAAGCCCATGATGTCATTATTTTTCAGCATCCATTGTATTGGTATTCATCACCTGCCATATTGAAAGAGTGGATGGATCTGGTGCTTGAGCATGGCTATGCCTATGGAACTGGCGCCACGGCATTAACTGGAAAATACTTTTTATCATCCATCACTTCTGGAGCTGAGCAATCAAATTACGAAGGTGACAGGAACATCCGAGATCTGCTTAAACCTTTTGAGTTCACAGCAAAACTTTGTAATATGAATTTTTTGCCACCATTTGTGACCTATGGTGGATTAAAAATCAAAGCTGGAAATTTTGATGATGATTTACCTACTGATTATTTAAGTCAACAAGTAGCAACATTTAAAACCCTGATAGATGATTTAATTCATGATCGCATTGATTCCATTGAGTGCGAGCAGTATGACACCATGAATGATCGCTGTGATTTGCTAGAGCGAAC
>JBPOFV010000445.1:0-2532 GCA_051252335.1 Marinicella sp.
TGCCAGCACAATATGGTGGTTCTGAAATGGGCAACTTGGCTCACTTAATTGCCATGGAAGAAATTTCACGTGGTTCTGCATCTGTGGGGCTTTCATATGGAGCCCATTCAAACCTATGTGTATCAAATTTATACAAACATGCCAATGAAGAACAACGTCAGAAATATTTGCCTAAACTTTGTTCTGGTGAATCTGTTGGCGCTTTAGCTATGAGTGAACCAGGTGCTGGTTCTGATGTGGTGGGTTCAATGTCTTGTGTGGCGGTTAAAGAGGGTGATGAATGGGTTGCAAATGGCAATAAGATGTGGATCACCAATGGGCCTGATGCTGATGTGTTGATTGTTTATATGCGAACTGCTGATAAATCAGCTGGTTCAAACTGTATGACTGCTTTCATTATTGAAAAAGGCATGCCAGGCTTCAGTACAGCCCAAAAATTAGATAAATTGGGCATGCGAGGTTCCAATACATGTGAATTAGTATTCAATGATTGTCGCATTCCACAGGCCAATGTTTTGGGTGAAATAAACCAAGGTGTTGGAATTTTAATGTCAGGTTTGAATACAGAAAGATTGGTACTTTCAGGTGGCCCATTAGGAATCATGCAATCGGCACTTGATGTGGCTGTGCCATATACAGCTGAACGAAAACAATTTGGTAAAGATTTGGGTGAGTTTGGCTTAATGCAAGCTAAGATTGGAAAAATGTATGCTGAATTACAAGCAGCACGCTACTTTGCTTATGGCATAGCCAAAGATTATGACCAAGGCATCACATCAAGGCTAGATCCTGCAGCATGTTTATATTTTGCTTCCAGTGCAGCCGTACAAATTACACTAGAGGCGATCCAAGTCTTAGGCGGAAATGGTTATATCAATGAATATTCAACTGGTAGACTATTAAGAGATGCTAAACTTTATGATATTGGGGCCGGAACCAATGAAATCAGATTGATGCTGATTGGTCGAGAGCTTTACCGAGATGCCAAAGCGTAATCACCAATCCCATCAGAAATAAATTGAGATAAGAATGACGAATAAAGACACAAAAGACGATACAGTTTATATAGTTGCTGCAAAACGTACTGCAATTGGATCATTCCAGGGCCAGTTTGCTCAAACACCAGCCACTCAATTGGGTGCTGAAGCCATTAAGGCAACCATTGATCAAGTCAGCATCAATCAAAATGACGTTGATGAAGCTCTGATTGGATGTGTTTTGCCGGCAGGGTTAGGACAAGCACCTGCCAGACAAGCCGTGCTACATGCAGGATTACCTTTGTCTGTGCGTTGTACCACCATTAATAAAGTGTGCGGATCAGGTATGAAAACGGTGATGATGGCACATGATGCGATCAAAGCAGGGTCTGCACAATTGGTTATTGCTGGCGGCATGGAATCTATGACTATGGCACCCTATGTTTTACCTAAAGCCCGGGGCGGCTATAGGATGGGCCATGCTCAAATGTTAGACCACATGTTCTTCGATGGCCTGCAAAATCCTTACGATGGCAATATGATGGGGACATTTGCTGAAACATGTGCTGATAAATATGCTTATTCAAGAGAAGCCCAAGATGCATTTTCAGCAGAATCAGTTAACCGTGCGATGGAAGCCATTACCTATGGTGCTTTTGAAGATGAAATCGCACCAGTAACCGTTAAAAACAGAAAAGGGTCGTTGGTCATTGCACAAGATGAAGAGCCACCCAAATGTGATGTCAATAAAATCCCAACTTTAAGACCGGCATTCAGAAAAGAAAACGGTACGGTTACTGCCGCAAATGCTTCTAAAATATCGGATGGTGCTTCCATGACCTTGTTGGCATCAGCTGATTATGTGACAGCCAATGACTTGATTCCGTTGGCAAAAATTGTAGGGCATCAACAATATGCACATGAACCTGAATGGTTTACTACAGCGCCTGTAACTGCCATCAGTCAATTAATGGAAAAGATTAACTGGTCTGTTGAAGATGTTGATTTATTTGAAATAAATGAAGCGTTTGCAGTGGTCACCATGGCAGCAATGGATGAATTAAAAATTCCTCATGATAAGGTAAATGTGAATGGTGGTGCAACCGCATTGGGCCATCCAATTGGTGCATCAGGAAATCGTATCTTAGTCACACTTATTCATGCTTTGAAAAACCGAGGGTTAAAAAAAGGTGTCGCTTCTTTGTGTATCGGCGGTGGCGAAGCAACGGCAATTGCCATTGAGTTGGTTTAACTTATGAAAGTAATCAAATCCCAAATTGATGCAGCCTCAAAACAGTTTGGGGAAAATCGTGAATACATGAGTCAGTTGGTGGATGATTTAAAGAGCAACCTTAAAACAACTGCATTAGGTGGCTCTGAAAAATCGAGAAAAAAACACACTGATCGCGGTAAATTGCTGGTCAGAGATCGAATCAATTTATTACTTGATCCTGGTAGTCCATTTCTTGAAATCGCACCTATGGCTGCAACAGGTATGTATCAAAATGCAGCACCTGCTGCTGGTGTTGTGGCTGGTATTGGCTTGGTTCATGGT
>JBPOFV010000446.1:0-2519 GCA_051252335.1 Marinicella sp.
GTCAGTTGAATTACAGCGGTTAACCAACACTGTGCTGATTGTTGTTATTGCATTGTTATTAATGATAACTTTGTTTATTTACCATTTTATTAACAAGAAAAAAGAACGCACAGAGTTGATCCAATCTATCAAGCACCATAAACAACAATTGTTTATGATGCAAAATCAACAATTTACCATTGTGAAAAATAATGAACCATTATCAAATGATGAATTAAAAAATGAATTTAAGGTCAAGTTAGTCAGTACATTGATTGATGCCTTGTCTCTTTGGGAAAAAACCACCGGCAGTGATCGAATAGAATTGGCTGAACAAAGCAAAGCATGGACAGTTTCCATTGATAATGGAACTTTAAGAACACGTTCTTTAGATAAATATCTGGATTTAGAAAAAATTCCTGCGAATCCAAGATGGCGTAATGTAGTGAAAACATGTCATTTTATCTTAGCTCGAGATGATATAGGTCCAAATGACCGACGAACGATGGAAAATAAATTAGCTGTTTTATTGGATCTAATAAAACAGCTTTCATTACTGGCAAACTAGGTTTAAGAAGCGAGTTTATTCATTTTCAAGATTAGAAATAACTTCAACACAATTGAATGACAGGCCATGACTGAAATTATAATCATCATGATGATTGGCTGCAGCTGCACCTCCCGCTATGAATGTTTCTGGCCCGATAAATTGAGGAATTAACCCATCTGGATAAACTTCTGAATACATAACTGAGACGCCAGCACACAGGTCTATAGCAATAGATCTGGCTTCATTGAAGTGATCAAAAACACCACATGTTTTAAACACACCATCCCAATCATCACAAGCAACACTTTCTGGATTAACTCCTTCTTGTGATTTAGCAACAATTCGCTTGATTTCTTGTTTGACCAAGTCTTTTTTGTAGCCTTTGCTTAAATCTAATCTGGTTAAATGAAATGTTTCAATGATGTTAAAAGTACTGTCTGGAGAAATCTTTATACTGTCTTCTGGGAAGACTAATAATTGAGTTAAAAACTCATGGGAATAAGCGTTTGAACTCACTAGTATGAGTGCGATGAAATTGGCGGTTTTAAACATTGAAAGGCCCTCTTGGTGGAAAGTTAAGCATGATAGCTTCTTTTGTTGCATAGGTGAGGATAGATACTGGTAAAAACTGGTAAAAAT
The DNA here is from genome assembly GCA_051252335.1 of Marinicella sp. GTDB lineage: Bacteria > Pseudomonadota > Gammaproteobacteria > Xanthomonadales > Marinicellaceae > Marinicella. The sequence continues at coordinate 1,169 of JBPOFV010000446.1, forward strand.
GTTAAATATGTGATGTATATCATATAGTTGTAATTTTCTTACTTGATTTAATGTGAATGTTTTTTATCAAGTGTCAGGGTGGTTTTTACCAGTTTTTCCTGTGTTATCAATGGCGTTTATTTTCTGAGTCTATACCATCGTTGCTGTTCAAAATATGAACTTAATTATTTAACAATAACAGAGGTAAAACACAGATGAAGATTAAAACTAAATTATATTCTATAGTGGTAACTGGTTTACTTGGATTGTCATTACAGCTAAGTGCAGCTGGTACCATCAGTGGTCCTGGTTGGTATTATCCAGCTTATCCCATAGGATCAACACCTACATATACCACAATTTTTTTAAAAGGTGCGTTTGCGGATGATGTGGCCTGTGAACAAGCAAAATGGTTAGATTATGATCCGAGTAACGGTGTTAAACCGTGGGACGGTGGTGCTGGGTGTCATTACATTCATGAAAATGACATTGATGCCATTAATGATATCTATAGTTTGGCTTTTAACCCTGGCTCTGATCCGATCATTGGTTTGGATGCTGAAGAATTGTTAGATTATATAGAGCAAGTGAATGTGATAAATGAAGCACATGATATAAAAACATATAAAGCTAAAATCAATCACTTAATTGATTCACTCAGTCAGTCAAGAAGATAAACAGCCAGTAAAACTTAAAACCCTCAAGGCCTTAGGTCTTGAGGGCTTACTCCAACTTGTCGAATTAGCAGGATATTACCACCTATTTTTTTGCGATAAAAGCCATTTTATTCATTCAGTTCTGAACGCATTCATGTCAGAATAAATAGACTTAATCTGAATTCGGAATTATTTAATGAATATATGGGTTTTTATGCTTATGACAGTAAGCAATGTAAACATTTCATTCGAACTTCCCAGCGTTCATATTCGAGATTATGCACTCAGTGTTGATGGCAAGGAGCTGTATGTAACTATGGAAAGCATCGGCAAAGATGCGTCTCAAATAATCAGGTTAGAAAAACAAGGAAGTGATTGGTCTAAACCTATAATGGCATCTTTTTCCGGACAGTTCAAAGATCTGGAGCCATTTCTACATCCAAATGGATTACAGTTGTTTTTTGCCTCCAATAGAAACGAAGAACAGGATGCAATCACTGAGCACTTTAATATTTGGGTCGTTAATCGGTCTTCTAAATCAGCAGAATGGAGTCAAGCCATCAAGTTAGGCCCACAAATTAATGGGACAGACAGCAATGAGTTTTATCCCAGTGTTGCAAGTAATGGCAATTTATATTTCACTGCAACAAAACCAACCGGCACGGGTAAAGAGGACATTTATGTCAGTCGTTGGTTAAACAATGAATACACTGAAG
>JBPOFV010000447.1:0-2518 GCA_051252335.1 Marinicella sp.
ACCTTGCGCAACATTTGACGAATGATACATTCAATGTGCTTATCATTAATTTTAACACCTTGTAAACGGTACACATCTTGAATCTCATTCACTAAATAAGATGCCAAAGCAATCACACCTTGGAGACGCAAAATATCATGCGGATTAGGTTCACCTTCAACAACCACATCACCTTTTTCAACATGCTCACCCTCGAAAACAATAATTTGACGCCATTTTGGAATCAATGTTTCAAGTTTTTCACCATTGGCTTGGGTGATAACCAAGCGATTTTTACCTTTGGTGTCTTTACCGAAACCAACGATACCTGAAGTCTCTGCTTGAATGGCAGGATCTTTGGGTTTTCGTGCTTCAAATAAATCGGCAACACGTGGCAAACCACCGGTGATGTCACGCGTTTTAGATGAGGCTTGTGGAATTCGGGCCAAGAAGTCACCAACAGCAACGTCTTGTCCATTCTGGATGTTAATAACCGCGCCTGGAGGCAAGAAGTATTGTGCAGGCACATCTGAACCTGGAATCATGATTGGATTGCCTTTTTTATCTTCCAATCTAACCATAGGTCTTAAGTCTTTACCTGCAGCACCACGCTGTTTTGGATCCGTGATGATAAAACTGGTCAAACCAGTCAATTCATCCAATTTTTCCTCGACAGTTACACCATCTTTAAAGTCACTTAAAGCAACTCGACCTGCCACTTCCGATACAATCGGATGCGTATGCGGATCCCAATTAACAATGATGTCACCAGCGCTGACTGAATCGTTGTCTTTAACTGTGATCAAAGCACCATAAGGCACTTTATAACGTTCTTTTTCTTTACCTGATTTTTCGATCACTGAGATCTCACCAGATCGAGAAATTGATACCAGTTTCTTTTCAGCATTAGTCACAAACTTAATGTTGTGCATACGAATCGAACCGTCAGACTTAACCTGAACATGATCTGCTGCTGCTGACTTAGAAGCCGCACCACCAATGTGGAACGTTCTCATGGTTAACTGCGTACCTGGCTCACCAATAGATTGTGCAGCCATAACGCCCACTGCTTCACCTATATTGACACGATGTCCACGTGACAAATCACGACCATAACATTGAGCACAAATACCAAAATCTGTTTCACAACTGATAGGAGATCGGACTTTGATGCTATCCAGACCAAACTCTTCAATGACTTCTAAGCTGGCTTCGCCTAACAAAGTGCCGGCTTCAATAACCACATCACCTTTGTTGTTGGTGACATCAACCGCCACCACTCGACCCAAGACCCGATCAGCCAGTGTTTCAATCACTTCACCACCATCTACAATCGGGTGCATTGACAAACCTTCAGTGGTTCCACAATCAACTTCAGTAATTACGACATCTTGTGCCACATCTACCAATCGTCGGGTTAAGTAACCAGAGTTGGCAGTTTTTAATGCGGTATCGGCCAAACCTTTACGTGCACCATGGGTTGACGAGAAGTACTGCATCACGTCCAAGCCTTCACGGAAGTTCGCCTTAATTGGTGTCTCAATAATTGATCCATCTGGTTTTGCCATCAAACCACGCATACCAGACAATTGTCGCATTTGAGCTTGTGAACCCCTGGCGCCTGAATCAGCCATGATAAATACTGAGTTCATTGAATCTTGAGAAACGGTATTCCCTTCTTTATCAACAACTTCATCTTTACCCAACACTGCCATCATGGCATTGGCTACATCTTCATTGGCTTTTGACCAAATATCGACAACTTTATTATAACGCTCACCTGCTGTTACAAGACCTGTGGTGTATTGTTCTTGAATCTTCAATACTTCTTTATCAGCTTCTTCCAACAAGGTTTTCTTTGCGTCTGGAATAATCAAATCGGTCACACCAATCGATATGCCTGCAATGGTTGAATAACGGAAACCGGTATACATCAATTGGTCGGCAAAAATGACAGTGGCTTTGGTACCTAATTGGTGGTAACACTCATTCAATAGGTTTGAAATGGTTTTCTTATTGAGTGTTTGGTTCATGTATTTAAAATCTAAACCTTTTGGCAAAATATCAGCCAAGATCGCACGTCCAACAGTCGTTTCAACCAGGTTAGTAGACTCGGTACCCGATTCTTCATCGGTGGTAGTTAATCTGACTTGAACCAAAGCTTGTAAGGATACATGACCATTTTGATAAGCACGATTCACTTCGCTCATATCAGAAAACTTCATGCCTTCGCCTTTTTCATTGATCAAAGCACGGGTCATGTAATACAGACCCAATACCACGTCTTGTGATGGAACGATGATCGGTTCACCTGATGCCGGAGATAAAATGTTGTTGGTAGACATCATCAAAGTACGCGCTTCCAATTGTGCTTCAATTGATAACGGTACATGAACAGCCATTTGGTCTCCATCAAAGTCAGCATTGAATGCAGTACACACCAAAGGATGCAACTGAATAGCTTTACCTTCAATTAATACGGGTTCGAATGCTTGAATACCTAATCTGTGTAGAGTAGGTGCACGATTCAACAGAATAG
>JBPOFV010000448.1:0-2516 GCA_051252335.1 Marinicella sp.
CCCTTGATGAAAAGAATCACGTACCTACCACAAGTTTATCTGGGCATCGCTTTTTCATTCTCAATTCCCATGGCTTATGCCGAAATTACCGGATCTGTTCCTAAGGTTGCTTGGTTGTTATTCGTGGCAAACATTTTATGGACTACAGCTTATGACACCATTTATGCCATGGTTGATCGTAAAGATGATTTAAAAATTGGCATCAAATCAACAGCAATACTTTTTGGCGATTTGGATAAAGTCATCATCGGCATCATCCAACTGATGACTGTATTGGCTTTGTTTTTATTTGGTAAACAAGCTGAATTCACAGCCCCTTATTATCTAGCTGTTATTACGGTTATTTGGTTATTCGTCTACCAACAGTTTCAAATCATTTCACGTGATGAAGAGCGTTGTTTTAAAGCTTTTTTGCATAATAATTGGGTTGGTATCATCATCTTTTTGGGAATTTTTACTCATTTTCTCTTGAAATCCTGAATTCAATTCATACATAGATTCTGAGCTTAAACGCTGAATTCAGGTTTAAGCCATTAAACGACTTGGCCCAAATAATTTGGCAAGTCACATATTAAAATTTATATTGCTTAATTAGGAGAATATGATGAATTTCGATTTAACCCCTTTATTCCGTACATCTGTTGGATTTGACCGCATGGCTCATTTATTGGACCAAGCGAATCGCACCAACCAAACAACCAGTTACCCGCCATACAACATTGAAAGTATTGACGAGAATAACTACCGCATTACTTTGGCCCTAGCTGGCTTCAGTGATCAAGACTTATCCATCACATCTGAACAAAATACTTTAACAGTCAAGGGCAAGAAAGCCAGTGAAGTTGAAGCCAAGTACATTCACCAAGGCATTGCCAACCGTTCTTTTGAAAGGCGATTCCAATTGGCTGACCATGTCAAAGTCAGGGCAGCCAGTATGTCAAATGGTTTATTGCACATTGAACTGGAAAGAGAAATCCCAGAAGCCATGAAACCCAGAACCATTTCTATCAATACTGAACAAAAGACCATCGATCAGAAACCTGAATTGGTTAAAGACAATAAAGATGTGGCTTAATCTTTAATAGATTAAATCTTAAGTATAAAAAAGGCCTGCAAATGCAGGCCTTTTTTTTAACCATTAGAATAACAATTATTGACAGATCCTTATTGGCTCACCCAGTCCCTTTTTAATTCATAAGTATTGTTCTTTAAATTGATTCGCATGGTCCATTGATTGGCATCTGGTGGGTATGGTCGAGTTAAACCATTGTCTAAAACTTCCGCATCCAAAGGTGAAATTTGGCAGTACCATTCATAACTCTGATCAGTGAGGCGTTTATCATTGGTACAAAACACGCCTAAACGATCATCTAATCCAGTGAATTCATGAAATAATTTTTCTGCCAGTTGATTGATATGTTGTTTATCAACCTGACCTGAAAGTTTAACAGGTAGGTTTTCATACAATTCACTGTAGTTTTTTGCAGTGACAGCCGTGCAAATTACCAGCAGCAAAAATCCCAGGATAATACGCATATTGAATAGAATTACCAATTCACAGCATCTCGGTGAACCGGCATGGTCATACAGCGACAACCACCGCCACCACGAGAAAGTTCTGAACCATCCATGGCAACCGCTGCTTTTCCATTTGGAAGTTGCTTGTTACCACTGATGACATCATTGGCATCCAATATCTCAAATCCAGCATGGTCTAATGCATCAATGGTGGCTTTATTGTGTTTGTAACCAATGATATGCCCAGGAGCGAATGTAAAGAAATTGGCACCACTGGTCCATTGTTCACGCTCTTGTGAAAATGGGTTATCACCGCCGCAATTAACAAAATCAAGTTCCAAACCAAATAAACGCAAGGCTTTAGGCAAACCGGAGTATTCATTGATATAGTTAATTTTGCCATTGGTACAGCTGAGGTGAAATGCTTTGCATTTGCCTGCACCAGTAATTAATGGGGCAAAATTCATGACAGTATCCACATCTAACATGGTGAAAATCATATCTAAATGAATGGTTGCTCTGATTTTGGGTAACTCAACCACCACAATGTCTAGGTTTTCATGTCCAATCGATAATTTCTCCGCCATCCGATCAATCGCTCTGGCAGATGTCCTCTCAGAATACCCTATCACCAGTAAATCATCACGAATCACCAATAAGTCACCACCTTCAATTGTCAATTGCTCTGACTTTCTTTTGGTGCCATCAAAGTGAAATCCTTGGCCTTTTAGTTTTGGATGGTTATTGAATATTGATTTCAACAACAAAGCTTCAGTAAGCCTGACTCGGTGTGCCATGGAGCCAATGATGGTCTTATCATAAACACACATCACTGCATCACGAGTAAAGAATGCATTGGGCAAAGGTGGAATGGCATGTCTGGAGGGGCTGATATACCTTTCGAGAGTATTCTTTTTCAGCAATGTGCCTTGAAACAGTTGTGTGGTGAGATCTTTGGCATCGAATGCCATAAGATCATCGACCAATTCATTGTGCCC
>JBPOFV010000449.1:0-2515 GCA_051252335.1 Marinicella sp.
CTTATGAACCGATCAGTTTGAATTTTTTTATTAACTCACAATAGATTACTTACCATGATTATCATTATCTAATGAACATGGTAAATCAGTCGGGTAGCTAATAGGGAAATTAGCATGTTGCGAATGCAGGAGCTGTAGCAACAACCAACAAGGATTGTTGGTCACTGAGATTTCTCGGATGAAGTCTCGTGCTCAATAGAAGTTGAGCGTATGCGTTTTAGGCATGGATGCTCACATTGATAAGGGTTTTCATTGTGACGTGATTGCAGGAAGGAAAACCAGTACTTACAGGGACGTAGGTATCCTCCTTTTTTATGGTTAATTCTCTTTATATTATTGATTTACTTATTCAGAATACATATTAAGCAAATTTATAACAATTAGGCCCTTTGGGCTATTGAAAATAACCCACCTACCATTTATATTGGGCGCATGAATACCAAAATGATACATATTGTTCTTTTTGTTTTGTTGTTGTCTATGACTGCGCATGCGGCACATGCAACAGTGGTTCACGAAACAGAAAAATGTGAAGTGTGTATTCATATGCAAACCAATGATGATTGGATGGATGAACCAGTTAAACATTATCTGGTGCACGACACCTCACTGCATCAAAAATATGCCAGTGAAATTAACCATTCAGTCAATTTCAAAGTTCTGCCTACAGATCTCATACGGGGCTCCCCTCTTAATACCTGATTTCCAAACATAACCGCCTTGATCACAAGGTTTTATTAGCGTGAATTACGACTTAATGTCTATTCACATGAAGTACAGGTAAACAAATGAAATACAAAATATTTATACTGATTTTGTTAGTGACAATTTCAGCAGCAAACGCGCAAGATACCGATTTATCCGGTCGCATCATCAACAAACAACAACAAGCAGTCAGCAAGGCATTAATCAGTGTTCATGGCAGCAATCAACAAACATATTCAGACACAGATGGATCTTTTAAGTTAACTGGTTTGTCATTAGGTCAGTATGAGATTGACATTGAAATCTCTAACAGCCGGCATTACAACACACAAATAGATCACGATGGATCACAGATTATCATCAATATTGACAACTTAGAACTGGATGATTTAGTGGTATCAGCCAATCCTCTGGAACACAATCAATTAAAGATGACCACCCCAGTTGCCATTTTAAGTGAAGAAGATTTGGTGATGGATCGAGGTCTTTCATTGGATCAAACTTTGAATCAAATCACTGGTGTTAACTCTGGGAGTTTTGGTGCTGGTGCTGGACAAATTGTGATCAGGGGCCAACAAGGACCTCGAGTGACCGTTTTAAGTAACAATGTTACTAATCAAGACGCTTCTTCTGTAAGTCCTGATCATTGGGTATCCACTGAGCCTTTATTGGCCAAACAAATTGAAGTACTGAAAGGCCCTGCCACCCTACTCTATGGTGGTGGCGCTGTAGGTGGCGTGGTTAATGTGGTTGACGACGTTATTCCAATGCAAGTGATTGATGGTATTGAAGGCGGTTTTGAAGGACGTTTTTCTGACAACACCCTAGCAGAACGCGCAGGTGTCATCAGTTTAAATGCGGGTTTGACTGAAAACATCATGGGTCATTTCAGCTACTTTAACAGCGAGACAGATGACTATGAAATTCCGGGTAATGCGGAATCTGAAATATTACATGCAGCAGAAGGCCACGATGATGAAGAGGAAGAAGAGGAAGCCTCAGGTTTACTTGAAAATTCATCGGTTCAATCTGACGGTCTAAATGTCGGGTTTTCTTGGGTTTACGACAGGGGTTATTGGGGATTGTCTTTTTCTGATTTTAATCGTGACTACGGCATTCCTGGTCATGAACATGGACATGATGAAGAGCATGATCATGATGATGACCACGGTGATGATGATCATGGAGACGACGAACATGGCGATGAAGAAGCGGAAGAAGTAGTTCGCATTGATTTGGATAAATCTGTATTTAATATCAAAGGTTTACATCAGTTTTCTGATGACCAGTTCATCAACCAATTCAGAACTCATTATTCGAACACAGACTACCAACATATCGAATTAGAAGGCGATGAAATCGGCACAGTTTTTGATAATCAAGCGGATGAGTTCAGGTTGGAGTTAACCCATGGTGTGGTAGGCGGTTTTGAAGGTGTCTGGGGATTTCAATATTCAAACAGAGACTTTTCCGCAATTGGTGATGAAGCTTATATCATACCTTCTGAAACACAAATTCTGAGCTTGTTCATGGTAGAGGAACGAGGTTTTGATACGTGGCATGGGGAATTTGGTTTTCGTTATGACCAACAATCAGTAGATACTCTATTGTTCAATGACATCGATGATTCAGCCCTCAGTGTATCTTTAGGTGCCACCTTTGACTTGAATGAACAATGGACATTACCGATAAACTTGACCTCAGCACAGAGGCTACCTGCTGCAGAAGAGTATTTTTCAAACCAAGGTGGAGGAGATGAACTCATTGCACATTTAGCGACTGCCACCATCGAAATTGGTAATCCTGACCT
>JBPOFV010000450.1:0-2512 GCA_051252335.1 Marinicella sp.
GCACTGCTGCTCAATAAATTAGTTAAACCTACATCATGTGAAGTTTTATTTGAAAAAAGTAATTATTAAAGCAAAGATGATCAAAACTTATTTTTGGACATTAGTTTTAATTTAATAACTAACATTGTTTTTTTATTCAAAACCATTGGCAAAGATTGGATAAGCATATGTAATTAGGATGGAATCACGATTGTTTGGTAGGTAAATGTCGTCATCTATCCCCTCTAGTTTTATATCTGCAATTATTTTAAACTCAGATTCATTTGGTAAATCTAAGGCATTAAACTTGATTTTAAAAAGTAATAAGGCGTCAATTTCTAAATCTAAAAATTCAGATAACGGACCAAAGCCAGTACTTGATGAGCAAGTGCTTTTACCTGAGAGCACTTCACAAGTCCATTCAAGCATTTGGTGCTCATCTGTAAAATTGGTAGAAACACGCGCATTAGTGATGTTTTGAAAACCAGTGTTAGATACTTGCAATTCAATAAATGAAAATTGACCTGGCTCTATTGTTTTTTCATAACGAGTGATTGATATGGATCCATCTGATCCACAATTAACATCTCCATCAATAATAGACCAACTGTGGGTGTCGATGATGTTGGCTTTTGCTGATGTACCATTACAATAAAATGAATCACCAGCATGAAAAGAAACGCCATTGTTGAGGTTTAGGGTATTAAAATTAATCAAAACTTGGTCATACAACCATGGTGGTAGAGAGACACCTTTTAACATATCGTTCATGACAGATACATTATTTACATCCCATGAACTTATAGCTGGGGTGGCTGAAACAGCATTAAAAAACAAGCCATCCATTTTTCTTACAGATGAAACATCCCACATGTGCACATCAGGATTTGCTGTTCTTGCATTTTGAAACATTCTTCTCAAATTTGTTACTTTTGAAACATTCCAATTACTAACATCAGGATCCGCTAATTCAGTATTTGAAAACATAAATGACATATCTATTACTGAAGAGGTGTTCCATGTGCTTACATCAGGATCTGCTGACTTGGTAAATTGAAACATACTGGCCATACTTTCTACGTTTGAAACATCCCATAACTTCACATCTGGGTTTGCCAACCAAGCATTATTAAACATGGAACTCATATCTGTTACATCTGAAAGATCAGGAATATCTGTTGCAGCTATTTCTAAAGATTGGGCGTTTAAAAAAGAGTTTTTCATGCTTTGCCATTTACCCGTTCCCCACTGAACAAGGGCTGTGATTTTATTTGCGTTTTCAGGACGCGTAGTGGTGGAGTCAAAATGAGGAAAGCCAGTTCCATCACCAATATTGTCCATTATTCTAATGGTGTAGAAACCAGATCCTTCATTAACATAATCGCAAGTGTAATCACCAGATATGGATTCAGCTTCGTTTAAGCCATCATTGTTACAATCTATATTGTAATTGTATATATACTCCGGGTTTGTGGGGATGATGAACTGAGTATCATTATCAACATCGATGTATACCGTAATTACAAAATCATTTTCAGGGGCAGATAACACATCAAGTGATATTAAGCACCAAATAATAAAAAAGAAGCATTTCATTTTTTTCACACAGGTTGTTAGATTGTGATAATTATTGCAATAATTTTTGAACAAAACTTGATTGGAATCTACTTATGAGCTGATTTATTTCTCTGTATAGCTGGTATTTCATCTACATGATTGGCTAAATAGTTAAGCTAATTCACTAAAATATTACACACATTGGTTTGGAGTGATGGGCAATGTTGTCATAAGTGGCTAGGTGTATATATAGGATTTAAGGGGGGGTGTTTTATAAACTTGTTATTATTGGTTTGCGAAGATAATAATCAGTATTAAATCAGCTTTAGATCGTGTTAAACGTGTAAAGTTATATTATAAAATAAGTTGTACAAATTAAAGTGATTGAATTATGAAAAAACTATTTAGAGCAACCTTAATAATTATTCTTTTTACAATGATGATGTTTGGCACATCGATTAATGCAGGAATATGTCAGATCAATTCTCAACACGATAAACATATTGTAAATACACCAAATAGCGGTTTTCCATTCAGAGCAAAAAAAAATGCGCCAAAAAATGTATCTGTTTGGTTTGCAGTGAAAGGTTCAAATAATTCAACATGTATAAATTATTCATTATCAGATCAAACCGTTCAGAACCCTCTTCAGCAAAAAGGCCCGCCTAAATTTGTTAATAGTACTTCATTTGTTGACACGATTTTATTTATTAACGAATGGATTACAGCATTTAAAAGCATCACTTTTTTAGTATAGGAAAAATTAAACATTTATGTGATTCACTCATAGCTGTTAATAAAAGGTACTTCTTGTTTTGACCCATGCTTTTTTCAGAGCAATAAGTTCTTTAATGATTTGCAGCAAGTAAATAGAAAACCATCAGGAGACAATCAGTATTGGTAATACCCCCATTTTTAACTGACGCCAAAAACAGAATTCATGCGACCATTAAGGGAGGTCGCCCACCGTTTGCTT
>JBPOFV010000451.1:0-2509 GCA_051252335.1 Marinicella sp.
AATTGATTTTTTGTATATCATCAGGATCATTAACCGTTAAATAAAAGGGTTTGAGTAACTCTACATTTCCATCATTGACTGATATGGAAGCAGATTGTAAAAGGTCATCCAATATAGAGCGATAAGTTGTACCGCCAGAATAGCGTTCAACCAAGGTTTTAAAATCAGGGCTTTCTTCAGATTCAATGGGAATTATTTTAGGCTTTCTATACTGATCCAAGTATTCTTTGTCTTCTACCCATCCGGTTAAAACCCTGACACCTCTGTTCCAATTGTATTGACTGTTCTCCTCTTTAAAGAGATCTAGCTTCATTTGTCTGTCAACTTGTGCCCTTGCTAAACCTGTGATCACAGATGTTCTGGATTTGGTTGGTTTTTTTCCATTGATTCCAAAATGCTTATTAGCTACATCAACATATGTCCATTTCAAAACTTCGCTGACCTCATTATAAGGAACATTCAGTCTTAACATAATTCTGACCAATGGTCTAAATATTTGAATCAACATTTGTCTGATTATTTGGTTAAGTTGGTTAGTCATAACTCGATTTCCTCTCTATTTGAACCTAGAATATCAAATATATGGTTTTTATGCAACCTAAAAATCAAATAAATTAAATAAATGTTGATTTAATAGTACTTTTTGGTTTATAAAATACATATTATATATTTTTATCAATAACAATCTGATTTTTCAGAAGCGAGGAACACATGAAACTAACAAAGATATTTACCTTTATATTAATAATGATGATTTCCACATTAATTCAGGCTGGAAGTTTAATTATTACTAAAAGTTTTACAGGCGGTTGGCATGACCCAGCAAAAAATGGGCAAGGCTTTTTAATAGAAATCATTAAAAGTAACAATCAAAAAATGGCTTTAACTACTTGGTTTACTTTTGATACGTCTGGAAACCAGTATTGGTTGATTGGTGTAGGAGAAATTGAAGATCAATCGATTAATTTTCAAATGATGTTACCAGAAGGGGGGAGATTTGGCGATTTACATAATCCTTCGAATATGACTAATACACTGTGGGGAGAAGTGAAATTCACATTCAACGATTGTAATAATGGTACAGTCAATTGGGAACCTGTGATTGGTGATTTCAATGCAGGCACAATGCCAGTAACTAGAAGTACAGCAATAAATAACCTGAATTGTACCGGTGGTTTATTTGATGATTTAGGTGATACCAATACCGATACAGAAGTCATGACTCCCTTGGTTTCTACTGGGCTTGATACAGATGCAAAGGGCAAAACTAAATATGAACAACGCACTGATCGAATTGACTACTCAGTTGAAATTGAAGACTTACCTGTAGGTGTATATCAGCTGTTTGTTGGTGACGTAAATAAAGGTGACATTGAAGTTGTTACTCTTGCTGGTGGGTTTAATGAGGGTGAAATTGAATTCAGAGACCCTGTAGAACCAGGAAAACTGCCCCTTGACTTTGACCCACGTGGACAAATCATTGACATTGTTCAAAATGATCTGGTTTACCTGACATCAGGAGGCACTGATGGTGGCGGTAACAGTGGTGCTGATTCCAGTCAGGATGCCCCTCCTTTTGGTGACAGTGAAACAGAAATATATATGACAAATACCGGTGTTGTACCATTAGGCAAAGCAAAAACAAAACTCAAACAACGAGCTGACCGCGTAGAATTTCAAATTGAAATAGAAGATGTTCCATTAGGTTTTTATGACTTTAATGTCAATGGCTCTGTTCAAGGAGTAGTAGAAGTGATTCAAACACCAATAGGAATTGAAGGTGAATTGGAATTTCGAAACCCAGTTGAAGCAGGAAAAGAGTTACTTGATTTCAATCCATTGGGCACTATGCTATCTGTGACTCAAGGTCCAGATGTCTTATTTACATTAAATTTTCCTGAAACAGCTGGCAATGGCGGCTCTGATGATGACGATGACAATTGCGACAGCAGCTCATCAAATGATGATTGTGATGACAGCGACGACAATGATTGTGAAAATGGCTCATCAAATGATGACTGCGATGACAGCGACGACAATGATTGTGATAGCGACTCATCAAATGATGACTGCGATGACAGCGACGACAATGATTGTGATAGCGACTCATCAAATGATGACTGCGATGATGATGGTGGCCTTAATACTCAGCTTGTTGATATTGAGGTAGACTTCAATAACTCTGGCGTTAATACCAGTGCCAGTGGATCTGTAGAATATGAAGTCCGCAGTGACCGAAGAGACTTTAAAGTAGAAGTTGAAGACCTTGAATTCGGCACATATCAACTGTTGGTTGGCGGTCAAATTATAACTTCATTGGAAGTCAATACGAATGAAGTAGAACTTGAATTCAGAGATCCTGTAGAACCAGGAAAAATTCCATTAAATTTCGATCCTTTGAATCAATTGATTGAAATTAAACAAGGTGGCACTGTCTACCTATCCGTTGTATTGCGATAACTACAGTTGCTACTGGTTCATTGATTAATCATTGAACCAGTAGCAGTTC
>JBPOFV010000452.1:0-2504 GCA_051252335.1 Marinicella sp.
TGTCAAGAGTGTTTCAAACTCTTGTCTTGAGTCGTTCAAAATGGCTTTTAATTGATGCCCGCCTGCAAGCATTTGTTGATGATTACAACGCCTGGCAAAACGATACAACCAGCGATACAAAGCCATTCTCAATTGTGGCTTGATTTTGAATGCAGCCTTTGGGCTTAATAGTGACTTTATGCCAGTCATGACCATACCCGGCTCTGCCAACGGCAGCATGTGGCTGGGACAGATATACCCACAATTGCCAAAGGAACTGCCTCCACCAATCTGACCTTGATCGATTATGGTGACATCCAAACCTAATGCATTTAAATAATGGGCTGATGCAACCCCAATGATGCCACCACCAACAATGATGACTTTATCTGGGTTTTCATTTTTCATATTCTTTGGATTCATGTCATTACCTGTAAATACGCTTTTCAAGACTTGATGCCATGACGAAATGGATCTTCATCTTCAAACAACAAAGTCGATTCTGCTGACACAAACGCCCTTCCTGAGATGAAAGGAATGACTTGCCCTGCACTGTTAAGATGATAACTTGCTTTGAATTGAGATCCAATAAAACTTTCTTGAATCCACTGCTCTCCGGGTTGCAATAAATTCTTGGCAGCTAAAGCCGCAATTTTGGCACTGGTTCCTGTTCCGCATGGCGAACGATCATAGGCATCTCCTGGGCATAAAACAAAGTTTCTACTGTCTGCATCAGGGTCTATTGGGTCCGAAAAAAATTCAATATGATCAATTTCAGCACCATCGGCACCCGTGATGTTTTGTGCCCTCAAGGCTTCTTTGACTCTTTTGGCTGCACGGGTCAGAAGCTCGCTATTGTCCAATACCAATGGTGCAGGAGATTCATGAACCAAGAAAAACCAATTACCGCCCCAGGCCACATCCCCAGTGACAACCCCAAGACCATTCACATCTATTTCAACATTCTCAAGGAATAAATAACTGGGTACATTTTCTATGGTTGCGCTATTTAATTCATTGAATGTCACAGTAACAATACCAACTGGGGTTTCAATTAAGATTTCATCAGTCGTAACCAATCCCATGTGCTGCAAGGTTTTGGCCACACCCAAGGCACCATGCCCACACATGCCTAAATACCCTGTGTTGTTAAAAAATATCACAGCAGTGATACAACGTTTGTCGACCGGTTCCAGCAACAATGCACCGACCAACACATCTGAACCACGAGGTTCTAAGATAACTGACTGTCTAAAATCATCATATTGTGAGGCCAGTAAGTGTAGTCGTTCAGACAAGGGGCCATGACCCAACTCAGGACCACCTGAGATAACAACACGAGTAGGTTCACCTTCAGTATGAGAATCAACCACTTTCATTTAACTGTTAACCTGGTAGTCGTTACCTGGCCACCTGCTCCACCAAGTCTTAAATCTATGCCATTGTTCGGTAATGAATGCTTTTTGTGAGACCGTTAAACAATCAAAATGATTGAAGTGGTGTTGGTATTCTGAATGACCTTCCAAAACCATTAAGTGCTTGTAATACAATACTAAATCCGGGCCTTCATCAAATTCAGATAAAACACTGAGCGCGTTATCCAATTCATTGGCATACAACAATGCTTGTGAATCTCCATTAACTGCCATCTCGCATAAACTTGCAAAATGCAATATTTCTTTCGGCAAAGCATTTCCCACTCCAGTGATGGCTCCAACCGCTCCACAACGAACAAAGCCATGAACCACTTGGGTATCAACACCAATCATCAATGACAAGCCAGGATCACCTGAGGTGATATGCTCCGCAGCATAACTGAGTGCCTCAGCACCACCAAATTCTTTAAATCCTACCAAATTTTGGTGTTGTGACCTGAGTTCAAAAAACAAATCTGCTTTGGTTTCAAATCCATAATAAGGACTGTTATAAATCACAGACGGCAACTGTGGCGCAGCATTTAACACCGCAGAGAAATGACTGCGCTGGGCTGCCACTGAAGTGGCCCGTGATAGCAAGCGTGGAATGATCATCAAGCCTTCAGCACCTACTTGGGCAGCATGACTGGCTAATTCAGCAGCAGCTTGGGTATTTTGAGCACCCGTACCGACCACAGTTGGTACGCCAGCAGCGATTAACGCCTCTACACCCTGTTTCCTTTCCTGCAAAGAAAGCAGCGGCCAATCTCCCATGGAGCCACAATAAACCACAGCTCGCATTCCTTGTTCAATCAAAGACTTCCCGGTTTTTGCCAAGGCAATGAAATCTGGCTCTCCACTTTCATTACATGGCGTCATCAATGCAGGTATACACCCGGTAAAAATTGGATCATTATTCATCATAAGCACTCACTTTAATTTTGGACATATTATTGTTTATTAAAAATATTTTTACATTATTACAAAAGCCCGTATATAATAAGCATCGGACAATAAATAGTCTTTGTTTTAATATTAGTTTAAACTTTAATTTTGGCAAATTATGAACACTTCAACCTCATCAACAACCTTATCTGAACTGATGTTGCA
>JBPOFV010000453.1:0-2487 GCA_051252335.1 Marinicella sp.
GGTTAAAAGGATGTCAATAATCCCTCCAGCAGTTGTTTTTGGCTTTGGTTTTCTAGTCGGTTTGTTAGCCTGTGTATTGGGATGGGTGCAAGGTAAACGTCACGTCACATAGATACGGGTAATTCAAGTTTCATAAATTTGACTTCACCAGTCCCAACATGTTTTTAGCTTGGTCCATCTGAATATGGAACAAGCTCAATATATTCTGCGAACAAAGAACTATTTGGCTGATTATTCTGCTGCTTCGAATCCGTTGATAAAAATAACGTCCCCAACCATTTGTGATGCCAAGCCATTGATGTATTCTTCAATGGCTGTATAGCCAGATGGCATGACAGTACCATGATCATTACCATCAGCAGGATTCAAACCATGATCACTTTCCCAATCATTGGGCATCCCATCATCGTCAGTATCTAGAGGTGGTGCTGTGGGTGTTAAACCTTCCATCAGATCAGCAGGGCGGTAATTCCGCCAAGTACCTGATCTTTGTTGTAGCTCAAGTATGGATTGTTTGGCCACCACATCATGAGGTAATGCACCAATAAAAGGTAACAACAGGGTTTCAAGAAACTCTTCGCCATAAGTACTTCCAAACACATAACCGCTATGAACAGTAAAATCAAAAGCGCCGCTTTGGTTAAACTGACTGGATAAAATGCCACAGCAAGCAAAAGTATAAGCATTGGTAAATGCCGTATCATCCCATGGATTTTGCACAGTACCCACGTATTCTCCGGGATCTTCAACCAAATTATCTTGTAACCAATAAGCACTGGGAATGGGGCCTGATGAATTTTCTGGATCAAACCAAAATGGTGCCAAACTGATACTTGGGCCTGCGATGTATTGATTGGCAATGATGTTGAATTGACTGGACTCCACACCAAGTTGATTACCCACTACATTGTGATGAACAAACCCTTCTCGACCATTGTAAGTGATGTTATTGATGACTTCGGCAGGACCAACAGACAAAGCTGGTGTCCGATTTCTTGAGTGTGTAAAGACATTATTCAAAATGGAAATAAATCCGCCAGTACGATCACTGCCATCACAACCACCACCGTCTAAACAGGGTCTGTGATTAATGATGCCTTTGTTATGCGTCCAACCATTGGCCGTGTCATAAATTGGAAATGACAGGTGTGAATTTTGCAGCGTGATGTAACTGGCTCCTCCCCAAAAATCGATGGTCTCATCAGCTCCGTGGGAAGCATCAATGTGATCCAACATGACATGATGGGTTGTGGAAAACTGGATGGCATCATGCTGATTGGAGGGCCATTCACTGTCTGGATCAGGTGGCCTGATTCTCATGTGCCTGATGATGATGTTATTGGTGTCATCATCATAAGTTGTATACATGTGTCCAGCTAAAGTTATGCCAGCACCAGGTGCTGTTTGTCCTGCAATGGTGATGTCACCATGAGTGATGTGCAAGTCACCTGTAATGACACCTGATACTTCGAAAACCACAATACGTGGACCTGGTTGTGACACTGCCCACTGTAAACTGCCAGTACCTGACGCATTTAAATTGGTCACAATGCGAACATCACCACCTCGACCACCAGTCACTTCTGCGGCAAAACCTGCCGCCTCAGGAAAAGCTTTGAGCTGTGCTTTTACAGCTAAAACTTGTGCCATCAAACAAAAAAGCAATGAAATTTTAACCATACTCGCTATTTACCTCTTATGTATCTAGACTTATTTAACCACATCTCAAATGATTAAACTGAGTCATCATTCACACAATTTGCTACATGCTGATTCAGAAAAATCGCAATTTCAGTCAAGAATAGTGATCTTTCATTGAATTATGATATCCGTAATATGAATTAAAAGTATCTTAATATGACCAATGAACTTCAAGCCTTATTTGGCCAACTCCACTTCATTTTTTCTGTGTTAGCCTTGTTATTTGGCTCCTGGGTTTTATACTTGCCTAAAGGTTCAAAAAAGCACCGAATTATGGGTTATTTCTATGTTGTGTTTATGTCTTTATTACTGATTACAGCCTTTTTAACTTACCGCTTGTATGGGCGTTTTGGGCTGTTTCATTGGATGGCCATTGCATCAGCTTTGACTTTGATTGCTGGCATGGTTCCGATTTGGCGGAAAAAACCAGAACTGACTTATCGTCTGATTCATTTGCAGTGCATGTACTGGTCAGTGATAGGATTATATATGGCTCTGGCGGCAGAAATATTCACCAGAATTCCAAATTCTCCATTCTTAACTATGGTGATTGGAGCCAGTTTAGCCGTGTATTTTCTTGGCATATTGGGTATGCTGTTTAATTACAAAAAATGGTATAAACGATTTGATCGCAGAAATCAGATCAGAACGAATGCCGTGTCTACAAATGAATAACAACACAAAAAATAGATACCAGCATCATATCAAATTGGTTATTGAACACATTTATGCTGAATTATCTGAACCCAGTGAAGGCGGTTTGACTTTAGACAAACTCAGCAAAGT
>JBPOFV010000454.1:0-2486 GCA_051252335.1 Marinicella sp.
ATTTGGGGAGCAATGGATTGCTTTCGCAAGATGATGTGGTGATGTTGGATGAACATTATCGCAGTAAACCTGAAATAATCGCATTCAGTAATCAAGAGTTTTATGGTGGAAATCTGCGCATCATGACTGAAAAGCCTAAACAGAACAAGTCTGTCAGCATTGAAGTCCATCAAGTTGAAAATGGCACCCGAGTCAAGGGTGTTAATGAAGTTGAGGTTGATGCCATCATCATTCATTTACAAAAACTGTTGGAGGACCAACAACGATTGCCTCCTATGAACCGACAGTCGATTGGTGTGTTGTCTTTTTTTCGTGAACAAGCTGAAGCCATTGAAAAACAACTGACCAAGACTTTTACCTTACAAACATTGTTGGCTTTCAAAATAAGAGCCACTACCCCATATGGGTTTCAGGGGGAAGAGCGTGACATCATGCTGATCTCATGTGCCTTAGATGAAGATGGCCCTGCAGGTGCTTATCGATATTTAGATCGCCCTGATGTGTTCAATGTATCCATCACTCGTGCCAGGCACAAACAAATTATATTTACCTCGGCCTTTGAGCACCAAATGCCAGAAAACAGCCTGTTGAAAAAGTACCTACAATATATTTCTGGCATACAAACTGAGTTGCCTCATTTGGCAAAACACAGGGCGCAATATATATCAACAATATCGAAGGAAATGTTGTCACATGATATTCAAGTGGTCGCTGATTATGCAATAGCAGGCGTAGCCATGGACCTGGTTTTACTCCACAAAGGGCATGTGTTGGTGTTGGATTTAATTGGTTTCCCTGGTGAGTATCAAGATGTACATCATCTTGAACGCTATAAGATTTTTGATCGCGCTGAGCTGGTGATGTTTCCACTAAGTTTCAATGCCTGGACATATCAAAAACCGACCGTTATTGAACAAATCAAAAAAGCTTTTGAACGGATTCACGAACAATCAATTAAGAATGTATCGATCGAATACCAAACCAATCTATGGAAAAAATTGCTGCCAATTGATCCGCCAATAGCGCAAAAGTTTAGGCAAATTGAATACAAACTGATCGAATTGAATATGACTGACGATTTGCTACAGCTTAATGTATTGGTTGGCGTATACCAGGAGTTTGTCCTAACCCTGTTAGACAGCCTGGATCGTTTGGAACTTACCTATATGCGCTATAAAGAGCTGGCTGTTGTTATGGTAAACAAGGTATTGAGCAGCTTTCACTCATTAGTGTCCAGTCAAAAAGAAGGCCAAAGCACTGATGATTTGCGTCTAACTCACCACCATAAACAACAGCAAGTTATCGAGAAACTGACTGCAACCATTATGCACCTTAAGCAATTGCATGAGGACGATGGCATGAATGAGGAGGTCAATCTTGCACTCAAAGGAATGGATGAACTTAACGATCAATTTAAAAACTAAAAACAAAAATATACATCATATATGACTAAATGCACATTGACATAATATGTCGATATGACATATTATGTCATTATTGGGATTAACCAAAAAGGAGCAAACAACAACAATGAATACTGAGGATTTCGCCATTAAACTCTCACAACAAAGGACCGCTGAAGGTTTTACATTTGATTGTCAAACAATCGCCGGTGAAGTGGACGTATTACAAGTAGAGGTGAATGGATTTGATGGGTTTCCAATTTTCATTACCCAAACCCAAACCCAGATTATTTGTATCATTTATTTATGGACAGAAGCTGAGATCAAGCCAGAAAGCCGGGTTGAGATGTTAGAAATGATGATGGACACCAGTATTACAATACCGTTGTCGTCTTATGCCAGGGTTGGTGATCATTATGTGTTGTATGGATCACTGTCGCTTAACTCTGACTTAGAAAAAGTTGTTGAAGAGATTGTGACTTTGAATGAAAACGCCATAGATGTGGTGTCAGCCATGGAGGATTTTCTACAATGAGTAATGACAAGAAAGATGAAGATGTTCAAAGTGGTGGCATGAATATTTTAGAAAAAATCATCAAGGCCATTCGAGTTGAATCAAAAGCATTGAGTGAGGCAGTCATGGATTCTGCAGGGTCGAATAAATTTGAACAACAATTGGAAGATGCGAAATCCAGTTTACAGCAAGCCAAAACCACTTTAACTGAAGAAATGACGAAAGAACTGCAGTCAATGCGCTTGATTAACATATTGGAAGATAAAATTAATCAACAAGAACTGCTGATTGTGGACAGTTTGTCGCAAGGTGATGAAGACAAGGCCTTTAAATTGGCAACTGAAATGGTGGAGCTGGAACAAGATAAAGAGGCCCAAAGTGCCATCCAGCGGTCGCATGAATTGCACCTAGGGCATTTAAAAAGACAAATGGAAAATGCGGAACGGTCTTTGAAGGATTTGGAAAGACAAATGGCCATGGTGAACACCACAGAAGGTATTCAAAAAGCAACGGCGGTCATTACCAAGAATTTTAACCAAGCTGATTCAAACATGTTATCAGCCAAAAAG
>JBPOFV010000455.1:0-2480 GCA_051252335.1 Marinicella sp.
CATAAGACCCCCTTGGTCGATCGTTCACCAGCACCTGCGGCAGGGTTCAATGCTTCTTTCAATGCATAAGCCAACGCTTTAAAAGCACTTTCAATCAAGTGATGATTGTTTCGAAAGTACTGATTTTTAAGGTGTAGGCAAATTTTACTGTTGATAGCCAAGGTGTAGAAAAAGTGTTCCCACATCTCAGTATTGATGCCGCCTAATTGTGCTTGCGAAAACGGTAAATCAATCACGGCATAAGGTCGGCCACACAAATCTACAGCGCACATGGTAAGCGCTTCATCCATAGGTAGAAATCGTTGGCCATAGCGTTGATTGGGTTTAGCTGCTTGCCATGCTTGGTACAAAGCCTCCCCCAAACAAATGGCCACATCTTCAATCCCATGGTGATCATCCACTTCTAGATCTGCGGAGACCTGTAAGTTCATTGACCAACCCGCATGCGATGCCAGTTGGTCCAGCATGTGATCAAAAAAGGGCAGGCCGGTGTTGATGTTTTTGTCAGCAGGATCACCGTTGATGTCCAACGACAATTCAATTTGGGTTTCTTTGGTGGCTCGGGATACTTTAATCATAATAAAGTCTCTAATTGGTTGATGTTGTCCAGGACCAAATCGGCCCCGGCTTGGAATAAGTTTTCTTTGTCTGCTGGTGTTTTGGCACCTATGCCGATACAGAGGCATCCAGCCTGAGTACCGGCTTGCATGTCATCTACGGTATCACCACAAAACCAAGTGCGTTTGGTCTGTTGATTATCAGCTGTTGCGGTCATGACTTTAAACAGTCCTTCAGGGTTGGGTTTTTGAATTTCCACATCATCGGCACTGATAATAAAGTCAGGTTTGATTTTCAATTGTTTAACCCCAAGTTCAGCCTCAGGCCTAGGACGTCCGGTCACTATGGCTGTTTGAAATTGTGATTGGGAGTTGTTGAAGGTCGCATTTTTTAAGGGGTCGAGCAAAAGATCGCTTTCTTGTTGCATCAACCCAGGTGTTGTGGCATCGCCTAAATACAAGGCTTGAAAAGTATCAACAACTTGTTGGAAAGACACATCAATACCTTGTTTTTTGATTAATTCCGCAGCCAAAACCCAATCATTGTTAAAGCCACCTAATGCACGCACTGCATTGATGTCTGTTTGGGTGATGGGTTGTTGGCAGAGTTGTAAAACTGTTTGGATGATGCATTGGTCATAACTGCCTGAGGTGTCAATCAAAACGCCATCCATATCAAATGCCAAGACCTCAGGTGCGATGATCATTTTGATGGCTAATTCAAATGCACCTATGTTTTCAGGGATGGTTATTCGCACCGCATCTGGCAAGCCACTTAGTTCGGTTTTGATTTGTATGCCTTGCTTCGCCATGAATCGAGCAAATAAGGTTTTTTGTTCTGGTCGGGTATTAAATAACAGAAAGTTGCCCTGGCTGGGAAAGGGTTTGAAACCGTTTTGTTGTAATAACTGTGCGATGTAATTGCGGTTATTGGCAATGGTTTGACAGTAAGTTTTGATTTCATCACGGGCTTGCCAAGCTGCTGCCGCTAACTGTAGGTTGGCTCTGGACACATTGAATGGCATGGACAAAGCTCTGAATTTATCAAGCAATGCGGGATTGCCAAAAATATAGCCAATGCGTGCACCGGCCAACCCAAAGGCTTTTGAAAAGGTTCGTAATGTGACCAAGTTAGCATAGGCCGAATAATCGATGGGATGCTCTTCATTGGCAAACTCCACATATGCTTCATCTAAAAACACCCAAGCACCTTTTGCTTGTGCTGTTTGAATGAGGTCGATGAGAGTTGCTGAATCGATATACTCGCCAGTCGGGTTATTCGGGCGAGTTAAGATGACCCATTGCTGGGCCTTCATGTTGGCTTTCAGTGTTACAACATCAATCGAAAGGTCATCATTGGCAGGGGTAAACAAGGTTTCGTTTTGCCAGATTTTTTGGTTGTGGGTGTATTGGCTGAAACAAGGCTCTGGTACCAGCAAGGATTGATCGTTGAGTTTACAGTTTTTATATAACAGTTCAATGCTTTCATCACCCCCGTTGGTCAGCATCACGCTGCCTGTTGCGAGGTTCATGTCTGAAGCGATTTGTTGTTCTAAATTGGCTCGATTGGGATAGCGCCACAATTGATCCTTGTCTAATTGAAATGATTCTAGCCAGGCAGGTTGTGAATCAGCGCGTTCATTGAAGTCAAGTTTAAGCATGTCATCAGCTCCGAATTAAACCACTTTCCTGATGGGCAATTCCAAGATGTCCGTTGCACCAACTTGTTTCAATTTAGGTATCAGGTTTTTGGCCGCACCCATGGGAATGGCAGCCCGCACTGAAAAAGCATCAGAATTAAACAGCTGGCTGACCGTGGGTGAGCGCATAGCAGGTAATAAAGAAACAATTTTTTCAATGTCATCACTTTGACAATTCATCTCTAATAACACCCGACCTCTGGCATTCATTACACCATTGATC
>JBPOFV010000456.1:0-2477 GCA_051252335.1 Marinicella sp.
GTGTTACTTCTGATGTAAAAACCTTGAAAGGGGAATGGTGTATCAAGCCATGACCTGTCCAACTTGCATACATACATGCCAATTTTGAGGAACTTGACCGATATTTTTTCTTTTTCGATGTTCATTTTTGCTTCACTTATAGTTATATATTATTGCCCACTGACAATATTAACATGGTTTTGCAAGAATATTAGTGACAGACATCACAAAAATACTTAAAAAGTGACTTTTTTTGTCACTATTTATCATTTACTTGGATTTTTTGGTTGTGTTATTGACGCAGAAGGTCAGTAATTAGGTGGTTTTGAATGGGTTGTTAATAACTCTGATTCACACTGAATTAAATTTAACTTGGTGTGAACCAGAAATTAACGATTTTAAAGTTTAAGCCAATGCTTTTATTTTAGCATTTAAACGGCTTTTGTGACGTGCAATTTTATTTTTGTGATAGAGGCCTTTTCTGGCCACTCCATCAACCACTGGAACCATTTGGTTAAATAGTTCTTGGGCTAATTTTTTATCACCGCTTTCAATTGCTGTGATCACTTTTTTAATTGATGTACGTGCTTTTGAACGCATGCTCATGTTAAGCTGCCTATTTTTAACAGCCTGTCTTACGCGTTTTCTTGCAGATGCTGAATTTGCCAAACCTTTTTCTCCTTTACAACAAGAATTTTAAAAAACGGCGCATTTTCCCACTAAAGATATGAATAGTCAACATGGATCGGTTATTAATTGAATGAATTTAATTAAATCTACAGCTGTGGTGAGTTTTTTCACCTTATTGTCAAGAATATCTGGATTTCTCAGGGATGTGCTGTTGGCACGTTTTTTTGGTGCCAGCCTCATTACTGATGCATTTTTCGTTGCATTTAAAATCCCTAATTTTATGCGCAGGCTATTTGCTGAAGGCTCATTTTCTCTGGCTTTTATTCCAGTTTTGAATGAAGTCAAAGCTCAAAATAATCAACAACTTTTGATCCATTTTATTAACCATGTATTTGGTTGCTTGTTGGTGGTTCTAATCATCGTTTTGGCATTGATGGAACTCATCGCTCCAGGTGTGATTACTGTTTTTGCTCCAGGTTTTCTTGAGCATGAAGATGTGTTTGATGTGACGGTTGATATGCTCAGAATTACGTTGCCATATTTATTGTTTATTTCGTTGGTGGCATTCAGTGCTGGTATTTTAAATAGTTTCGGGCGTTTTGCGCTACCAGCAGCAACACCCATCATTTTGAATGGTGTGTTGATTTGGGCTGCTTTGTACTTAAGGGATGAATTTGCTGTGCCTGTTATGGCATTGGCAGTTGGGGTGTTGATCGCAGGTGTTTTGCAGTTGCTTGTGCAGATTCCGGCCTTGATGAAATTGGGCTTCTTGCCTAAGCCAGTGGTTAAGTTTCATGATCCTGAAGTTAAGAAAGTAATGGGATTGATGTTGCCCACCTTGTTGGGATCATCAGTGGCTCAAATTAATTTATTGATTGATACCTTGATTGCAACCATGCTGCCTTTGGTGGGCAGTGTTACATTTTTGTATTACTCTGATCGCTTGGTTGAATTTCCTTTGGGCTTGTTTGGTATTGCTATTTCAACCGTTATTTTACCTAAACTGTCATTGGCATTTGCTGCCAAAGACAGCAGTGAGTATCAGAAAACATTGGAATGGGCCATGGCATTGGCCATGTTCATAGCATTGCCATCTGCCGTTGGATTGTTGCTGTTAGCAAAACCTGTGGTGATTACGCTTTTTGCCTATGATCAATTCAGCTTACAAAATGCCATGTTTACTTCTCATAGCTTGATGGTCTATATGCTTGGCTTACCTGCTTTTGTTGCAAATAAAGTTTTGTTACCAGCCTTCTTTGCCAGAAAAGACACCAAATCACCGGTTAAAATTGCATTAAAGGCCATGTTGGTCAATGTGATCCTTAATTTCACTTTTGTGGGTCTGTTGTATTACTTCAATGTGGTTTCACTACATATGGGGTTGGCGATGGGTGGTGTTGGCTCGGCCTGGATACAATGCTTTTGGTTGTATAAAAAATTACGTGCAGAACATATAATCAAGCAACCATTGTTACCCATGACGTACTTGCTCAAAATTTTGATCTCTTTGGCTTTGATGTCAATGGTTATATGGTTCGGTCTACAATGGCTGACAGAATGGCATGTGCTCTTGTGGTATCAACGGTTAATTAATTTGTTTACAATTATAATTTTAGCGGCGATTACTTATTTCGTTTCTATGTTTATTTTCAAGGCGCAAAAGCAGTTTAAATGAAAGTAATTAG
This sequence comes from Marinicella sp., assembly GCA_051252335.1. Lineage (GTDB taxonomy): Bacteria > Pseudomonadota > Gammaproteobacteria > Xanthomonadales > Marinicellaceae > Marinicella. Next base: position 2,295 of record JBPOFV010000456.1, read on the forward strand.
GTATCCTCAATATCAGTCATTGTGGCGCAACAGTTGTGTCACTGTTGGAAATTTTGACGGTGTTCACATTGGGCACCAGGCATTGATTTCCACCATGGTTAAACAAGCTAAAAAGATGAATAATTTGGCGGTTGTGGTAACCATGCAGCCTTTGCCGATTCAATTATTTAATGGATCAAATGC
>JBPOFV010000457.1:0-2475 GCA_051252335.1 Marinicella sp.
TGCCAACCCTGATGTGGCTGGCGATCAGCCGGTATTGGCAGTGTGGTCAATCATGAATGGTGGTGGTGATCGTTTTGGCAGTTGTGCGCCTTCTTCTCTGGGTTCACCTGATGAAGCGAAAAATTTATTCGCAGTAGGTTCAACTAAAATGCAAAATGGCAATGCCACACAGATCAATGAAATTTTTGATGTTTCAAGCAACAGTGCCCATGGCCCAGCCTGTGATGGTCGTTTGGTACCGCATATTGTGGCACCAGGTTGTAGCACTGAGGCACCAGACAGCAGTACAGGTTATGGAATGAAATGTGGGACTTCAATGGCATCTCCAGTGATGTCTGGTTCTATTGCTTTGTTTTGGGAACAATATCGATTAACTTTTGGCGTTGACCCCAGCCCTGCATTAATCAAAGCGGTATTTACCAGTGTGGCAGTAGATTTAGCAGGTAATGATGATGCAGATGGTTCTGTCATGGGGCACGCACCCAATCGGCAACAGGGTTGGGGGCGAGTAGATTTAGATCGGGTCATCAATCCAGAAACAGGCTTTTGGTATCATGATCAAGATACCGTCTTCACATCTTCTGGACAAAATTGGCAGCAAACAATCAGCCCAATTGATCCTGCAGAACCCATCCGCATGATGTTGGTGTGGACAGATGCACCAGGTGCTGGCTTAGGCGGTACCAATGCTGCATGGGTGAATGACTTGGATTTATCTGTGATTGCTGATCAGCTGTATTTAGGCAATCAATTAGGTTCAGATGCTTATTCAAGCTCAGGTGGTACTGCAGATGTTATCAATAACATGGAAGCTGTCTTTCTCCGTGCAGACCAGCACAATGGACAAAACATCACCATAGATGTGATGGCGAGCAACATAACAGCAGATGCACTAAACCCTTATACACCTGGAAGCCCCCAGCAGGATTTCGCATTGGCATGTTATAACTGTCAAGAAGCTGTGGTCATTGATAACGATTTGATTTTTGCAAGTGGATTCGATGTATACATTGATTTGATTTTTGCTGATGGTTTTGAGTAAAAAATATGTATTTAGTGAGGTAAAAAAAGTTGGAAATTTACCGAATTGATAACCCAGAGGCTTATCGTAAATTTAAACAAAAGCACCAACAAGAGCTGGCCTCATTGTATGAATTAGAATCAGCATTGCATGAGGATTATGAAAGGCAAGGACACTTATATTTCGAGGGTTACAGTTGGCCGATTAAACAAAACGCAAAATTTATAATAGATAATAAATATGCTCCTAAAGGACAGATTAACTGGAGGGAGCGATTGGTCTGTCATAAAACCAAGCTCAATAATCGCATCCGTGGTGCCATTCATGTATTTGAACAATGGTTCAACCCAACTCTTGATTCGAGTATCTACCTAACGGAGCAACACACCGTTTTGTATCGGTGGTTTAAAAACAGATATTCCCAGGTGAAGGGGAGTGAATATCTAACTGATTCAAATTGGTTTAATCTTTTAAAATTCAAAGTCAGGTTGTTCCCAGAGCCATTAAGGCATCAGGATTTAACGGCCATGACCTTCAAGGATGATCAATTTGATTATGTGATGTCATTTGATTGTTTTGAACATATCCCCAATTACCGTGCTGCTTTGAAAGAGATATTAAGAATCCTTAAGCCAGGTGGCAAATTGCTGTTTTCAGTACCATTTGATTTGCATGCGCCAAGCACATTGGTACGTGCAACTGTAAATCAAGAAGGATTGGTCGAACATCATGTGGAGCCCGAATATCATGGGAATCCAGTTTCAAGACAAGGCAGTTTAAGTTTTTATACTTTTGGTTGGGACTTACTCGACGAATTAAAACTCGCTGGCTTTACCCAAGCATACACGGTTTTTTATTGGTCAAAGAAATACGCCTATTTAGGTGGTGAACAAATGCTGATCTGTGCTGAAGTGTAATAGATCAATTGAAAAAATAAGGGTTTTAGAAATTTAATAATCAGTTCTGATAAAAAGGGCATTGCGATGAACTGACAATGCCCTGATGAATTTACTGTTTATTCTTAACGTGTTTTTCCAACCATTCATGTTGTTCCCAAATCACATGTAAGATTGACTCTAATGCTCGATAGCCATGAGATTCTTTCGGTAACATAACCATTCTTGCTGTGGCACCTAAGCCTTTAAGGGCATTGAAATAACGTTCAGTTTGTAACGGGTAGGTTCCTGAATTATTATCGGCTTCGCCATGAATGAGTAACAAGGGTTGATTCATTTTGTCAGCATGCATAAATGGAGACATGTTGTAATAGATTTCTGGTGCTTCCCAATAAGAACGTTCTTCAGCTTGAAAACCGAATGGTGTGAGGGTGCGGTTATAGGCACCGCTGCGAGCAATCCCCGCAGCGAAATCATCTGAGTGGCTCAACAAATTAGCTGTCATGAATGCGCCATACGAATGGCCCGCCACACCAACACGTTTACGATCTATATACC
>JBPOFV010000458.1:0-2468 GCA_051252335.1 Marinicella sp.
TTCCTGAAGTCTCAAAATAACCACAATCAAAGTGTTCAAAGCAAATAAACATTGAACACTTTGTTGTTTTATAAATTTATCATCCGTTGGCTGTTCCAACCCATTTGGGTGCAAAGTCATCTGGGTTGATATTCAAGAGTTTGTAATTGATGCCATTACTGATGAATAATTCTTGTAAGCGACCTGTATGGTAAGCCTTACTAATATCACTGAACCCACCAATGAGCTCACCAGCCACATAAACTTGAGGTAAGTTGATGGATTGAGTTTTGGCAGCCACAACATGTTTAATTTTAGCTCCATGGTTGTTTTCTGCCATTTGGGCAGAATCAACATCAATGGCATGAAAGTCGACACCCCAAGCTTGGAAGAAGTTTTTAAGAGACAGGCAAAAATCACACCATTCTAATGAAAAGATCAACACTTTGTTGACTGCTATTAATTGATTGACTGATTGTAAATCTGCATTCTCAAGATCTTTTACTACAGGCAACTGAATAACGGGTGCTGCTATAGGCAGGTCAAACCTGGCAGTTTCTGTGGAATGGGAGATGGCCAACTCTTCGGCGTTCATATGAATATCAATGTCTTCAAACAACACTGAACTTAAATACCTTTCACCGGTGTCAGGAAGCATGCACAGTATATGACTCCCCGGTGGAACTGTTTCTGCCAGTGCCAAAGCTGCAGCAAAAGTGGCCCCAGATGAGATGCCTACGAACAACCCTTCTTGTTGAGCCAGGAGCTTAGAATATTTCAAAGCATCAGCGCCATTGACAGGTTGGTAATAATCAATCAAAGACAATATGTCATCAGATAAAATCCTTGGGATAAAATCTGGGGCCCAGCCTTGAACCGGGTGTGGCCTGGCATTGGGGTGGCTGGCACCTTCCAGATCAGGTTGAGGAATGCCACTTTTAAGCATCTGAATGTTATCAGGTTCAGCGGCTACGATTTTTGTGGCAGGACTTAACTTTTTCAAGCCTTTGGCAACTCCTGATAGCGTCCCACCAGTGCCATAACCACTGACCCAATAATCCAAGCCAATGTCTGCAAAGTCGTTAGCAATCTCAACAGCTGTGGTTTGTTCATGTACCAATGTATTGGCTTCATTCTCAAACTGTTGACATAAAAACCAGTCATGCTTTTTGGCCAGTTCTTGTGCCTTTTTCTTCATGCCCGTCCCTTTGTACGCAGCTGGTGTGAGGACCAATTTCGCACCTAAGAAGCGCAATAATTTACGCCGCTCTTCGCTGAAGTTTTCTGCCATAACGATAACCAATGGATAGCCTTTTTGCGCACATACCATGGCCAAGCCAATCCCCGTGTTGCCACTGCTGGCTTCAATAACAGTTTGTCCGGGTTTGAGTTTTCCAGTACTTTCTGCCGTTTCAATGATACCTGCAGCTAACCTATCTTTAACCGAACTCAAAGGATTGAATGATTCCATCTTGACATAGATGTTGACGTTTTTTGGTCCTAGTTTATTGATTTTTATGACCGGAGTATGGCCGATGGTTGATAAAATGTTTTCATGTATGTTTTTCATATTTTTCTCTTTTTTTCTGTTCAATTCTGAAATTAATTAACCATGTAAACAAGAAAACATGTCATACAAGTTACGTCTAAATCTTGACTAAAGCTTGATGAACATTGGATGGTTTGTTTTTCATGTTTACTGTGTACCTAAGCCATTATTCAGATTTACGTTTTTCAGACTTGACCATTCAATGATTTTTCTGTGACCAAGTTATGACCATTAGATAAATTGTTTTATATCAATAAGATAGAATCTTCAATATGTTGCTATAAACAGAGATAAATGCTTATAATCAACTTGATATTTTTGCTGATTGAATTTTATGGACATAATAATTGTTGCACTGGTTGCGTTGTTGGCGTCTGGACTAACGCTGTTTTCTGGTTTTGGCTTAGGAACATTGTTGATGCCAGTGGTGGCCCTTTTTTTTCCCATTGAAATTGCCATTGGCGTAACTGCGATTGTTCATTTGGCCAACAATTTGTTTAAAGTGGCTTTGTTAGGTAAGCATGCGGTTAAAGACGTGTTACTTAAATTTGGAATGACTGCGGTTGTTGCAGCTTATTTTGGTGCTTGGTTTTTGGGTTGGTTGGCAGAGGCTGGCTCAGTTCTGGAATTTTCTTCATTGAATTTTAATTTTCAAACAAGCCTGCTTAAAGTTGTGGTTGGTTTGTTGATTGTATTATTCGTTTTATTGGAATTTTCGAACAAATTTGCGGCAGCGTCTCTAGATCGTAAATACTTACCACTGGGTGGTTTGATCAGTGGTTTTTTTGGGGGGCTATCAGGCCATCAAGGTGCTTTTCGCAGTTTGTTTTTACTCAAAGCAGGTCTAACGAAGGAACAGTTTATTGCCACTGGTGTGATGGTGGCTGTGATGGTAGACATCACACGATTAACGGTTTATGGTCAAGCTGTAGATTTCAGT
>JBPOFV010000459.1:0-2467 GCA_051252335.1 Marinicella sp.
CTATCAAGGTGGCACCTTCAGCCAACATTTCTAAAGCATTTTGTGCGGTAATCCATCTGACCACGTGAGCTTTGAGTAGTTTTGAAAATGTGGCCCCAGCTAATTTCATCAATAAACCATCTGATTGCATCCTCACTGATGCATTACGTGGCTCGCTGCTGACCAATGCCGATTCACCAAACAAAGTTCCTTTGTCCAATATAGCAACTTTCTGCTCTCCTTCAGAGACTACCTGGAATACTTCAGCGATACCTTCAGCAATGATGTAGCAATAATCACCCGGGTCACCTTCTGAAATTACCTCTTCTCCAGCACTGACCTGGCGTGTTTCTAATTCATTGAACAATTCACCTATGTTGCCCTGGGGTAACATTTGCACCGAGCGACTCTTTAATAAACCCACCACCCATTCATAGCTGTTATGACCACGTAAAGGGCTGTCATGTGCGGCACTGGTATAAACTGAGTTCCAAACCTGTAAATGATCAACCAAGTTAGAACTGATTTGAAAACCAGACATGGTTTTTGAAGTAACCACAGCATCCATGGTATTTGATTTATTGGCATCACCGACAGGGTACTTAGCAGATAATGATGTTGACTTCAGGGTTTTTTCTCGACCTTTATCCGTGGTGATTTGAACCACGCCTTTGGTTAAGTATTTGGTATTTTCAGCACGGCGATTGATTTCATATAATTTATCACCTTGCTGTTTTTCAAAGAATTCAAATTCATTCAATAACAATGGATAAAATTTCACATCAATCTTATTGAATGGGTAATATTCTTTTAGGTCTTTAGCCTCGATCATTCATGATTCCTTATTAACTCATGCAGAAATAATAACTCATTTAAATTAATAACTCAAAATCTTATCTTAAGGAAGCTCAGTTAATGTGTAATTAATTGCTTCAAGCCTTATGCAGACTAGCAATCATGCTAAACTGCCCTATTTTGCACCCATTTTTAATGTCTAACACCTTAAAACACCTGCTTCACCCAAAATTTCTGCACATGACATTATTTGGGTTTTCTGCTGGCATTCCCTATTTCCTTATCTTTTCATCATTGTCACTGTGGTTGGATCAAGTCGGCGTAGCTAAATCTTCAATCACTTATTTCAGTTGGGCTGCATTGGGCTATTCATTTAAATACTTATGGTCTCCGCTGGTAGACAGGCTACCCATTCCTTTTCTTTGTAAAAAACTAGGGCAACGAAGAGGTTGGTTATTATTTATTCAATGCATGATTATCATTGCCATAACAGCTATGGCGTTTACAGATCCAGCACAAAGTGATCAAGCACTAACCCAAATGGCGTTGGCAGTGACTCTCTTGGGGTTTTCAGCAGCAACTCAAGACATCCTTATTGACGCATGGAGAATCGAAGCATCGACTGATAAGGATATAGCCATGCTTTCATCCGTTTATACGGTAGGTTACCGCCTTGGCATGTTAACTTCTGGTGCCGGCGCACTTTATATTGCTGCTTACTTTGGAACCAGCATGGAGCAATACAAATACCATGCATGGCAAATCAGTTACTTGTCAATGGCAGCCACCATCCTAATTGGTATTGCGACAACCTTATGGATCAAAGAACCTAGGAAAGCAGCAACTTCCATTCATGAGACCAAAGACTATCTGGCCGTTATTTTAATTTTTATCATCAGTGTTATTACCATGATATTAGTTTATCGTTTCACATCTGACATCACACTAACACTCAAAGATCAACTGATTGAACTGTTGAACAATAAACCAATGGGGACATTTTTGGCCACAACCTTGCAACTGATTGTTGCATTAACTGCTGCAATTTTAGCTGGCTTCACTTTTTCCAAAACACCTGTGGTTAATATTGAAATGATCAAAGATGTCTACTGGTCACCCGTACTGGATTTATTTCTGCGACATAAAAAACACATTTGGCTCTTAGTTTTTATTATTTGCACCTACAGAATTTCTGATATTGTCATGGGAGTTACTGCTAACTTATTCTATCAATACAAAGGATTCGATTTGGATGAAATAGCAAGCATTGTCAAAACGTTTGGTTTAATTATGACCATCAGCGGAGGCATTTTGGGAGGCTTTTTGGTGGTCAAATATGGCATCATGAAAATCATGATCATTGCTGCCATTTTGTCTGCAGCCACCAATTTACTATTTATGATGATGGATGGCATGGAAAAAAGCCTTACATTTTTAACTTTCATGATTTCTGCTGACAACTTATCACAAGGCATGGCGCTCACTGCTTTTGTAGGCTTTTTATCTTTATTGGTTAATCGCCAATTTACCGCAGTTCAATATGCCATGTTCAGTTCAGTTATGACCTTATTTCCTAAGATAATGGGAGGTTATTCTGGCGGCATGGTTGAACAAATGGGTTATGCTAATTTTTACTTAATGACTGCCATCATTGGCATTCCTGTCGTTTTTATGTTGATATATGCCATGAAAA
>JBPOFV010000460.1:0-2461 GCA_051252335.1 Marinicella sp.
AATCGGTGGAAGATTTTCTTGGAGTATTGGTATATCAAGCAGATCTGGGGTCCTTGTCTTGGGTCTTACCTGTTGGTATTTCCTTCTATACCTTCCAATCATTGAGTTACACCATTGATGTTTATCGCGGTGAGATGAAAGCCCGCAAAGGCTTGGCTGAATTCACCACTGCTTTGGCTTTTTTTCCGCAATTAGTCGCTGGACCAATACTCAGGGCTAAACACATCTTACCTCAATTTCATAAACTGCCCGTGCCTACATGGGATATGGTACGGAATGGTTTTTTATTGATCACCATTGGTTTATTCAAAAAGACCATCGCCGATTTATTGGCAGCACCTGCGGCCATGGCATTTGACGGTGGTGCAGTCAGTTTGTTAGAAACGTGGACTGGGGTGTTGGCTTTTGCGGGTCAGATTTACGGTGATTTTTCTGGCTACAGTGACATGGCCATAGGTATTGCCTTGTTGATCGGCTTTAAAATTCCTCTGAATTTCCGCTTACCATACTTTGCCTTGTCACCCGTTCAATTCTGGCAACGCTGGCACATTTCATTGTCTACTTGGTTGCGTGATTACCTTTACATTTCATTGGGTGGTAAATACAACCGCACCAGAAATGTGATGATCACCATGCTACTAGGTGGCTTGTGGCATGGTGCGGCTTGGACTTTTGTCGCTTGGGGTGCGTTTCATGGTCTGATCATCATCGCCACCCATCAATTGGGTAACTCAGCTGCTTTGGCTGGTTTTGCTCAGAGCCAACAGTTTTTCAACAAACTACTCAAGTGGATCATGACCTTTTACTTGGTACTCATAGGTTGGGTGCTATTCCGCGCAACCGGCATGGATTCTGCTTGGCAAATCATGACCCAAATGCACGGTCTGGCTGGAACCTTACCTGACTCTGGCTCCAAAGCCCTGATTATTTTTGGTTTGGTTTGTTTGGCATTATTTTTTATGCACATCATGGACTACTTTGTCCTTAACAAAACCCAACAGTGGATGGCCAAATGGTGGTTGTTCTGGCCTACATTAATCCTTATTCAAGCCATTTGTTTACTTATCGGAGAACCCAGCAATGCCTTTATCTACTTCCAATTCTGATTCTGAAGCAAATCCAGCCATAGATGGCGTAACAAACAGCCGTCGGATATATGGCAAAACGATTTTGGTGATTTTACTTGGCATGGCTGTAGCACTGGGTATGGTCCGGGCTTTTGCTTTGGCAAATAATGCCTCTAGCAGCACCATTTTAGGTCGAGTAATGGAAGCCAAAGAGGCCTTGCCTAAAATCGTTGAAGAACCTCAAGATTTAGTTATGGCATTTGGGTCATCAATGGTACAAGCGGGGTTTTCACCGCGTGAATTCGACCAATGGTTAAAAGACAATGGGGTAAACAACATCAAGTCTTTTAACTTCGGCTTTGGTGGTCTGAACCCATTTTATCAAGACATCCTGGCTCGACGAATTAAAGATGCTTTTGTACAATCTGATCGTCGGCTGAAAATGGCTGTGATTGAATTCAATCCTTTTCAAACAACGATCACCCGTTATGAACGAAATCGCACCCTGGAAGACTCATACCTCACTATCTTAGGAACAAATCAGGAATTATTCGAGATATTGATGAAAGACCCGACTCGTGGGATTCGTTTGTTCAATATCAAATACTTGCGTGACAGCATTTCGGCAGAAATGGCAACCAGTTTTCTTGGTGGAGTCTTACGTGAACCCAGAACACGCACTGAACTGGAACGAGATGCAGAACGTCAGGAGCGCCTTGGCGAAGTCGGAGAAATTCTAAACCAGGCTTTTGAAGAAGAATACCCCGACTTTGAAGGCGGTCAGTGGATATATGACTGGCAAGGTGGCGGCACCATACCTGCAGAACGTCAGCCTGAAACACTTGAGGTTTTCGAAGAATATTACTATTTATTACGAGACCCAGCACGTATGGATGATGCTCGGCTTAATCGCATCCACAATGCAGATATCATTGACATGAATTTCAGTGAAGAATTAGTTATCGCTTTTATAAATATTGTCAATGAATTCAAATTATTTTCAGACCATGTGGAGGTGGTTATGCTGCCCCGTAACACGAAGTGGATCACACATTCTGAAGCCGGTGCACAACGCCTTAAAGAAGTGGTCAATCGTATTGAACAAGCCACTGGAATTACCATAAGAAACCATCAGGATTTACCCATGATTAAATACACCATGTTCAGAGATGCAACGCATTTAAATCGATATCAAGGTGCTTCGACCTATACCCAATTTTTGGTTGATTCATTCCTGCCGTATTTTCAAAATGAATGATGATCCCATGTTAGAATAAAGTTCATTGTTTAATTCAATAAATAACTGAATCAATTGGGTTGTTTATTTGTTCATCGAAGTGAATAGACGAAAACTGCTTAAGAAAACATTGCTACTGAGTACCGCCGGTTTAATC
>JBPOFV010000461.1:0-2458 GCA_051252335.1 Marinicella sp.
TATATGAACCTTACAAGTCTTACAGCCACACATTGGATGATTTTGATAATCCAACACTGATTGCCGAAAACCCAAGAGAAAACATCCGGCCGTATGCAGTGACTTGGACTGCTGACAAATCTACCATTTATGCATTGAGCAGAGAAGATGACAAATACTTGATCACTATAGATCCAGAAACAGGAATTTCAACCAGATTGTCAAGAATTACAGGGTTCGGTTCGAATCAATCTATTCAAGGTATGGCCATTGATGAAAACAATACTTGTTATTTGGTGGCTACTGATAACATGAATCATGACACTAACTCATATTTGTATACTTGCAACTTGTTCACAGGAGAGGTGACATTGGTTGGCTCACAATCGATTGCGCCTGACTTGCATGACATTGCTGCCACTTGTGATGGTGATATGTATGGCATAGATGCAGCATCAAAATCACTTTACAAATTAAATAAGTCGAATGGAGCTGCTGAATTAGTGGGAAGTGTTGGCGTCAGCCGAGACGTGGGCCTCTATACACTCTCCTATGATCGTCAAAATGATCAACTGTATCAATATGTCATTTCTGATTCTGGCATACACACAGCTTTGGCGACATTAAGCAAAACTAACGGCCAGTTAACCTATGTGTCAGAATTTTTTCAATATGGCATTTTCGTGGGGGGTGTACAGTCTTCATGTGAAGACCGTGGCGAAACATTTCAACTCAACGCTGGCTTTAACGGTTCATGGATTAACCCAGCAACCAGTGGTCAAGGCTTGATGGTTGATGTCTTTCCTGTGAGTGATGTATTCTTTGCTGCATGGTTTACTTTTGATGATGGCCAAGAAAGTAACAAGGCAGCTGTAGGAAGTATTGAACAGCGCTGGTTAACACTGTCAGGTGCTGTAGGCGATGACAACACCGTTGAGCTTGATATTTATAACAGTTCAGGTGGTGTGTTTGATGACCCAGCTGCTGTTGATACAGTTGTCGTTGGATCCATGACGGTCACTTTTGAGGACTGTACTTCAGGTTTTGTTGAATACATTTTTGCAGACAGTGGCTTATCTGGCTCTTTTCCAATTCAAAGAATTGCTGGTGATAACATAGCCATGTGTGAAAGCTTGCTGAGTGAATCAAGTCAGTAAAAAGAACTAAAGGATTATTGAAGTCAGCCTCAATTTACTTGAGGCTGGCTTTTTTCCTGTCAATTGACTGATTCATTCTAAGTGTACTAATATAGTTGGCTACCTAGTAATGAAAACTATAGGGGAGCAAGACATGAATAACATCACAAGAAACATCATTGCTGTATTGGTTGGCCTGGTTATTGGTGGTGCGGTTAATATGGGACTGGTTACCATGGGTCCATCAGTCATACCACTGCCTGAAGGTGCTGATGTCACCACCATCGATGGCTTGAAAGCAAGTATGGCATTATTTGAACCCAAAAACTTTGTCTTTCCATTTTTGGCCCACGCATTGGGCACCTTGGTAGGTGCTTTTGTGGCAGCTAAATTGGCGGCAAATTATGCCAAGAGATGTGCCATGATCATTGGTGTATTTTTCTTGATTGGCGGCATCATGATGGTTCAAATGGCTGGTGGGCCGATGTGGTTTATTGTCACTGATTTAGTTGTGGCATATTTACCCATGGCTTATCTAGGTTGGGTCTTAGCCAGAAAGAATAATTAACTTTCAATCATGCAAAAAGTTGAACAATTTATGCAAGATATTCAGGCGGTTTCAATTATAAAATATGAAGCAGTTAAATACTTACATGAACTCATTTTACAGGTAAATCCTGAAGTGGTTGAAGACATTAAATATGGTGGTTTGGTTTTTTCATTGACCGGTCAATCGAAACTTTTCTGTGGTATTTTTGTTTATCGAAATCACATATCTATTGAATTCGGTTCTGGTTCTTTATTCAGTGACCCTGAAGGTTTACTAGAAGGAAAAGGACAGTTTAGACGCCATATAAAAATTGTTAATGCCAAGGACGTTGCTGCCAAAAACGTCCAAGGTTTTATCGAACAGGGCATTAAATTCAGTAGCTGAATTATGAGCTTAGACTAAATTGATCCAGGTCAGCCATGTGTGCAGTTGGTTGAATGGTACTGGATAGATAAGAGTAGACAGCAACAATGAGATTTGAATTTTTTCACGATAAAGGATGATTAAATTTTCGATTGGATTCATAATTTATTTCCAACTATAAAACATTCAATTGTTTGTATTTCTTAACCTTCATTCACGTCTATTAAACACCAGCTTTTTTTCAACCAAAGATTGGTCTTTCATTTTCAGCGCAAGATAAGCATGGATTGTATCGTCGTTGATTCTATAAAAGCTTAAGCCAGAAAAATGAATTTCATTTTCTTTGATTGTCACCAACTTAAAATTAACGAAATCTTCTTTGGTCTCCCAGCTGATGAATTCAGAGCTGAAATGCTTGACTAATAATGAC
>JBPOFV010000462.1:0-2453 GCA_051252335.1 Marinicella sp.
TGGTAAGGCCATGTGTGTTTTCAAAGGTTAACCTCAACTCATAAGACTGGTTGCGGTTATTGTTACCAGGAACCATAGATTTAACCAGTGCTTTTTGAGTAACACCATAGGCATAAACCTCGATGTCTTGCCCCACTTTAATGAACCCTGCATAACGCAAGGGAACTTGAGCCCTGATTTCTAAATTTTGTATGTCAGTTATTCCAGCTAATACGGTACCAGCGGCGACTGTCTCGCCTTCTCTGCGTTCCCGATTTGAAACCATGCCATTGAATTTTGCTTTGATTTCAGAGCGGCTTATTTGCTCATTAAATTGAGCCAGTCGTAGCTTTGCCACTTCTAGGTCGCTGGCGGCCACGTCTCTTTGAGACTCAGTTTGTTCAACGGCATTGGTCGATATAGATTTGGCTTTTATTAAATCTTGCTGCCTTTTTAAAGTGGTTTGTAAAAAATCTAACTGTGACTGTGCGCGTTTAATTAAGGCCGTTTGTTCTGCCCGTTGCAACTCTAAGGCAGTCGTGTCCATTTTTACGATCAAGTCACCTGGTTTCAATGCTGTACCAGGTTCAGCCACATATTCCAGTTGCCCTGTGATTGCGGCTGTTATTTGAATCGCGTTTTGACTGTACACATTGCCGGTAATTGGCATCGTAGGTACTACTTCAGTCACCTTAACTGTGTCAGTTACAACTGGAGTCGCTGGTGTTTCAGCACCTGGTTGAGCGTGAATACCGATACTCATAGCCAAACTTAATAGCGTTAATAATTTTTTCATGCTTTTACTCCATCGTGTTCATTTGCGCCTTCGATACCATCAGGGTCATCTTTTGTAACTGTCATCTTAGGTTTATTCCTGCTGAACATTTGATTCATGCGGTGCACCCAATCACCTTCTTGTCCTAGTTGTAATAAACTCGGCATCAAAAATAAAGTGAACATCAAACTGAATACCATTCCACCAATAATCACTGTGGCTAATCCACGGTAAATATCGGATCCCACCCCAGGTATCACCAACAACGGCAACATCCCAAAAATACTGGTTAGAGTGCTCATATAAACCGGTCTCGCCCTAACTCGTACTGCCTGTTTCACAGCATCTAAGCGAGATAAACCATCTTTTTCGCCTTCTCGAGTTTGGCTGACCAGTAAGATGGCATTGTTGACCACCAAACCCAATAAAATGATAAATCCAATCATGGTTAACATATCCAAAGACTGATATGAAACTAAATTCAGTAATTTAAGTGCCAATAAGCCGCCTGCCAAAGCCAATGGCATGACTGCCAAAACCAACAGCGAATCTTTCATTGATTTAAATATGGCTGCCATCATCAAAAACAAAATCAATATAGCCAACAGGAAATTATCCAGCATATCACCCAACGCCGATTCCAACCTGTCTGCACTGCCTTTGTATTGAATGGCAGCACCGTCGGGTAATAATTCACGCATTCTAGGATCGGCCACATTGCGCAGTGTTTCTAATGCTTCTTCGACCGTCATATGAGTCGCTGGTAACACTTGTAAGCTGATGGTTTTTTGACCATCAACCCTTTGAATTCTACTGGGTCCAACAGTTCGTTGTATTTTCGCCAAAGACCCTATGGTTTGTGCACCTGCTTGTGGCGTCGCAATTGGCATGGCTGCCAACTGATCTGGGTTTGACCATGCCGCAGAACGAAGAATCATGTTGTAGCGATTATTGCCATCAAAATATTCACCCACAAACAGGCCACCTGTGAAAGACCTGATGGCACTGGCCAGCCCCCTCGAAGTTAATCCCACTTCACTGATTCTGTGTTCATTTGGAATGATTTGTAACTCTGGTTCAGATAAGGACAAACCTGACATTGGACGAACCATGGCGCCAGGTAAAGCTTCCTGTAAGATGGGCATACTCTGTCTGGCAGCACTCATCAAACCAGAAATATCTGACCCTTGTAAATTAATAGTGATTGACCGACCACCATTGTTGCCTACACCCAATAAAGAAGCGCGACTCGGAAATGCTGTGGTATCAGGTATGCCTCTTAAAAATTCACCACTGAGCATTTCAACAAATTGTTCTGTGTCCTCAGGGTTCAATGGATACAAATACAAAATACTGTTGGTTCCAAACATAGATAAGTTGTAGCCTTTGATATAGGGCTCTTTTTCATGCTCCATATAAGGTCGTAATCGATCAACGATCACTTTTCCAATTTCATTCTCATAAACTTCAGTGGTGACCCCGGGAGGTGCATTAAAAAACACTTGAACGGCGTCAGCTTTAGCCGGTGGCAAAAAATCAGCTTTAGGCATCAGAAAAATCACAATCCCAACTGACAAAGCGGTCAAACCTAAAATCCATCCATTGCGTTTGTAGCCATTGTTGGTCCATTTCATCACCCAAGCTGTGATGTTTTCCCACCAATGTTTACATGGATCTTTTTGTTCAGTGTCTTTAAGCC
>JBPOFV010000463.1:0-2446 GCA_051252335.1 Marinicella sp.
CCCTTAATGACTTATCGGCATTTCTACCATCAGTTAACCATAATATAAGACTGTTTTCATGAAATGAGATCCAATGAATGATTTCGATAACACAAGCCACCATCAATAAGAAAATCGATAAATACACCACACTGTGCCTCATAAATTACGATCTTGTTAAACTTCATTCATTGTTCTCATTAATAATTTCAGGCGAAACCATTGCTATTTTATAAGGGAATAATTTAGCATGCATAACACCTTCTTTTACAGCCGGGTCATTTTTCATGATGTCTAGTGCTGTTGTTTCTGATTCTGCTTTAAGAATAACAATACCAAATGTGGAATCATCTGTTGTTTGTGTCCTACCTGCTAAAAGCACTACTGATTTTTCTGTCAGTTCATCAAGGTATTTTAAATGAGCTTTTAATATGCTGACTTCAGATTCTAAAGGCCCTTGTACCAACATGTCTGATCGCGTAGGGTGTAGCTGGTAAAGGTATTGACTAGTCATCATTCAAATAAATTAAAAAACCTAATAAAAATGAATAAAATCTTAGCATAAATGGCCTTGCTAATAAATTGAGCCAATCACTATTCAACCATTAGATACTGCCGAATCCATCTTTAAAAATGACATCACTGAGGTAACTTTCATCAGCACCCGCATCAAAAATACCCAGTCCGTCAAGTTGGCCTAAATCATCCCAAGGCCTTGGCTCCATATTCATATCAAGTGCATTGAACATCGGTATACCCAAACAAAGATCAACTGCTGGCGAGCCTGCAGCCAAATGAAAATCGCCTTCAGCTCGGTTAACAAACATTGGGTCTCCTACAACCACCTGTGTTCCAGTAAAACTAGCTGCTTCATGCGCCACCACGCAGTTCACCATCAAATCTCCGCTGATTGCACCGAATAAGTTCCCAGAACTGGGATCATGAACAACTGAAGAAAACAGCGACATAGAAGAATCAAGTGCCGGATCAACATCAAACACACTTACTGTGACATCATTATCAGCAAAGGTGCTGTGTCGAATAGCAACAGAAGCGCCAACAGAGGCATTGATCACTTGAAAATCTGAAAAATTATCGGCTCCATTATCTCCGTTGTCATCAAAAACTGAATTTTCAATGGTCACCAATGCACTCTCACCTCCGGCTGCAATGGCCGTACCAAAATCCGCCCTATTTTCTTCAACATAGGCATGTCCTATATGCATTGTTCCACCCTCTACATAAAAAGCACCGCCAAGCCCCACACTGGTTCCAGACTGATTACCAATGATGAGATTACAGCGGTCTTTTTGCCAACACCCCCCAATCCTTCGCTCAATTTCAATTGTAGAATTAGCTGCAACAAATGCCCCGCCACCATGACCACCAGCTTGATTAGAAATCATGACCAAACCATTGCCATAAAACTCATTCTGAAAGGCTGAATCTTCCATATAAATGCCACCGCCTGATTCATTCCCTGACAGGTCATCATCTGAATTATTCCCAAAGATATAAATAGGAGTCACAGCACTTCCTAAACAATGTGTGTCATCACACATTTGTTGTCCAAACATAAATAGTTCTGCACTGGTAGTCATAAAAACACCACCACCTTCTTCATCACTGCTGTTATTAATAATACCTGAAACAAACCCAATTGCTTCGGCGTGAGAACCTGAATACATACTGATGTTACAGCCATTTCTCATCACCACACCACCGCCTGTTCCAGCGGTATGATTGTTACCTATAAAACTGCTGCGAGTTAATGTCATTTGGCTGCCAGCATGGCAATACAAGCCACCACCTAGTGTAGTTGATGTGTTGTTACTGATGATTAAATCTTGCGCAAAAACATCGGTATCTGTACTGTTGACACCAATCCCTGCATCAATATACATCCCTGCGCCTAAACCGCCTGTGTTATCTGCTATCACCACTCTCAACATTTGTAATTCAACTTCTGCTTCATCCACAGATAGCCCACCACCAAAATGAGGAACCGCTGAAGTACCTCCTGTTAAGATTAAATTTTCCATTCTGATTAACCTTTTTGTACCGTTACCACCAATGGCTATCACTGAAATTGGCAATGCACTTCCATCAATGGTTGAAAATTCATTGAATACCTGATTGTTGGCAGATGCAGCAGCACAATCTGTAAACCCTCCTCTTAAGATCAAATCTTGATTATTAAGAATGATGTTCTCCATATAGGATCCATTTGAAGCCACTCTGACTTCAGTGACTCCTGTATTGATAACGTCTTGAATACTGCTCACTGTGGAATCAAAATCACATAAGCCATCTGCACCAATGGTCGCAAAGTCAAGGTCTGTGTGTTGGTTAATTTGATCACTTACCACTATGAATGACCTATATAGATCGAGGTCTTGAGCCACCTTATCTGAGGTATCTATGTGCGTGCCTAAAGCTGAACATTCGACCACCATTGTTATTAATA
>JBPOFV010000464.1:0-2443 GCA_051252335.1 Marinicella sp.
ATTTTGTGTTTTTATGAGCAAATATTCAAATTTTCATTAAAAATAGCTTTTTTTCGTCCTTCATTTAATGGAATAATTTAAATTTCATGAATTGTAAATTTTCATCAAGTTATCTAAGTCACTGTTTATATTAGAGTATTCTAATTAAAAATACGTGCATCTTAGCGGCTTCACGTACGAAATCACCTCCATACTTATACCTATTATATTTTTCAAAAAATCGACTAAATAACCGCTTTTTGTGACGAAAATCACATTTATTTAGCAGTTTTTGAAAAAAAATATTGGTGGCTGTCATAAATATGTTATATATTTCAGCTACCACTAAAAAATAAAACAAATAATTGTGGTAAAGCCAGATTGAAAATCAATCTGAAATTAAAAAATAGAGGAGAGACATCTAAGATGAAAAGATTAGATATTGGTGCGCGTTCGCCAAAAATAAAATTAAAGAATGCAATTTCCAGATCACTCGCAGTCATTACATTAGCTGCATCATGTCAAATTTCAATAGCACAAGTATCAGCAGAAGCGAATATGTCGAATATTCTGGGTTCTAGTTTAGCCACCAGAGTCCCGAATCAATACATTGTAGTTTTTAAAGATGCGGCTGTTATCAGTGCAGCAACTTCATTAATGGATGCCAACATGAGTGCCGCTGAAGCCAGAGCACAAGTGGTTCGCGAGATGGGTATTGATATGGCCACCAAAGGGCGTGGCGAAATGGTACGTACCTATTCCACGGCAATTAATGGCATGGTATTAGTCAGTCAAAAGGAAAATGCTGTTCTTCGATTACTCAGTGATCCACGTGTGGATTATATTGAAGCTGACCAAGTGGTTAGATTAAATGCCACACAAACCAATGCTACGTGGGGCCTTGATCGAATCGATCAAGCCAATTTACCACTGAATAACACGTACAATTATGATTTTGATGGTACAGGCGTCAACGCATATGTTGTAGATACAGGTGTTAGAATCACACACAGCCAGTTTGGTAGCAGAGGTCGATCTGGCTATACTGCCATCAATGATGGCAACGGCACCAATGACTGTCAAGGTCATGGTACACATGTAGCAGGTACCATCGGAAGTAGCACTTATGGTGTTGCAAAAGATGCCACCATTTATGCTGTACGTGTATTGGGTTGTGATGGCTCAGGTACCAATGCAGGTGTTATCGGCGGTGTTGATTGGGTTGCTGCCAACCACATCAAACCAGCTGTTGCTAATATGAGTTTAGGCGGTGGTGCAAGTTCTGCACTGGACAGCGCAGTTAATTCAGCTGTTTCTGCTGGAATTACCATGGTTGTTGCTGCAGGTAACGATAACAGCAATGCTTGTTCATATTCACCAGCTCGTGCTGCTAGCGCAATCACAGTTGGTTCAACAACCAGCACAGACTCTAGGTCTTCATTCTCAAACTATGGTACTTGTTTAGATATTTATGCACCAGGATCATCAATTACATCAACATGGTCTACCAGCAATACGGCAACAAACACCATCAGTGGCACCTCAATGGCTGCTCCACACGTAGCTGGTGTAGCTGCATTGTATTTGGACGAGTTTCCAAATGCCTCTCCTTCACAGGTTGAAGCTGCTATAGAAGGCGCTGCAATTCCAAATAAGGTGACAGATGCCAGAACCGGCTCACCCAACTTGTTACTGAATAATTTCAGTGGTGGCACCGATCCTGACCCAGATCCAGATCCAGATCCACCAGCTGATGGTACTCTGGTAAATGGCACAGCCAAAACGGGTTTATCAGGTGCTTCAGGTTCTCAAACTTTCTATACATTGGCAGTTCCAGCTGGAGCGACTGACTTAAGCTTTGCCTTAAGTGGTGGATCAGGTGATGCAGATATGTATGTTAGATTTGGCAGTGCACCGACTACTTCAAGTTATGATTGTCGCCCTTACCGCAATGGTAACAATGAAACTTGTAACATCAGTAACGTTCAAGCAGGTACATATCATGTGATGTTAAGAGGTTATAGCTCTTATTCAGGTACCAGCTTAGTTGGTAGCTTCACTCCACCATCAGGTGGTGGCGGTGGTGGTAATTACTTTGAGAATAACACAAATGTGACCATTTCAGATGGAGCTGGCAGCACAGTTAGCTCTGCTATCAATGTAACACGTACTGGTGCATCTGGAACCATAACCATTAAAGCTGACATCGTTCATACATGGCGTGGAGATTTATCTGCTAAGATTTATGCACCAAATGGCGCGAGTGGAACAGTTCATTCTAGAACCAACTCCTCTGACAGTGCAGATGATTTAGTTATTGATATCGACTTAAATGCTGGAACCATTGAATCCAGTGGTGAATGGAGATTAGAAGTAACTGATCATGCCAGCCAAGATGGTGGTTATATCGACTCATGGAGTATTGAATTTCAATAATTGAAATTGAATTGACGAAATGATTGGG
>JBPOFV010000465.1:0-2438 GCA_051252335.1 Marinicella sp.
GATCTAGACAGACCATTGAAGAAGTTGCCGCTTCAGATGCTACAGTTTATGGCGTGAATACCGGTTTTGGTTTATTGGCAAATGTAAAAATTGCCAAGAACGAGTTAGATAAATTGCAACGTAATTTAGTGATTTCTCATGCGGTTGGTGTAGGTAAACCCATTGATACCGATACCACTCGATTAATCATGGCGCTGAAGGCCATGAGCCTGGCACAAGGGGTATCTGGCATCCATCCGAATACATTGAAATTATTGATGGATATGATTAACCTAGAAATTTACCCAATTATTCCGGAAAAAGGCTCTGTAGGCGCATCTGGTGATTTATCGCCATTGGCACACTTGACTGCAGTGATGATTGGTTTAAGTGAGGCTGTCTATCAAGGACAAGTCATGCCAGCGATGGATGCGCTGAATCAGGCCGGTTTAAAGCCAATTCAACTGGGTCCTAAAGAAGGATTGGCCTTGTTAAATGGTACGCAAGTTTCTACAGCATTGGCGCTCAAGGGATTGTTTTTGTCAGAAAATTGTTTCAATGCAGCTCTTATTTCTGGCGCACTATCTATTGATGCAGCTAAGGGTTCATTGGCCCCCTTTGATGAACGCATTCATCAAGCCAGAAGACAAGTTGGCCAAGTGCAAGTGGCCAGAGCCATTCGTGGTTTATTAAAAGACAGTGAAATTGTTCACTCACATGAGGATTGTGATCGAGTTCAAGACCCTTATTGTTTGCGCTGCCAGCCTCAAGTCATGGGTGCAGTACTAGATACCATCAATTATGTGGCGGATAAACTTTTAATCGAAGCCAATGCTGCAACTGATAATCCATTGGTTTTTGCAGAACAGGGTGATGTTTTGTCTGGAGGAAATTTCCATGCTGAGCCGGTGGCTTTGGTGGCTGATTTCTTAGGTATTGGCATCACTGATATGGCCAATATGTCTGAACGGAGAATGGCCTTGTTAATTGATCCAACCTTGAGTCGGTTGCCTGCCTTTTTAGTTCCTGATTCAGGTGTGAATTCAGGCTTTATGATAGCTCATGTGACTGCCGCCGCTTTGGCATCTGAGAATAAAACTTTGGCACACCCTGCCAGTGTCGATACGATTCCAACTTCTGCCAACCAGGAAGATCATGTCAGCATGGCAACTTTTGCTGGTAGAAAACTTACTGATATTGCAGAAAACAGTGCTGCTGTCATAGGCATTGAAATGATGGCCGCGTGTCAGAGTATTGATTTCCATCGTGAGTTGAAAACGTCAAGTTTATTGTATGCTGTGTATGAGAAAGTGAGGGAAGATGTGGATTTTCTTGATCAAGACCGCCTGTTGTCTCCAGATATAAACCACATGCAACAACTGGTCCTTTCAGGTCAACTCAACAGTTATTTACCAGCCATATGCCCCTCTTTGAATTAATCCAAGCCAAGTCGCCTTTGGTGATCAGCGTGCCACATGATGGCGCGCTCATTCCTGATGACATCTTGGATACCATGAATCAAAAAATCATCGGTTCCAGTGATCGCGATCTTCTGATTGATGAAGTATTTGAATTTAAGGATTTGCCATATTCAAAGATAAAAGCGAATTATTCACGTCATGTTATCGATTTAAATAGGCCTGCAACTGGAGAATCTTTATATAAAGACCAACCAGAAACAGAATTATGTCCAACCAGTACATTCGACTTTAAGGCCGTTTACAAGTCGGGTAATGAACCAGATAACAATGAAATAAGTAGGCGCGTGAAAATGTATTGGCAGCCTTACCATGATCAATTGGCGCAATTAATTCAAGCCGCAAAAGACCAATTTGGGTTTTGTTTGTTGGTTGATGCGCACAGTATAGATGATGAAGTGCCGAGATTTTTTGCGGGTCGATTACCTGAAATAAATTTGGGTACATTTGGAGGTAATAGTTGTGCCGTTCAGTTTGAACAATTGTTAATTCAGCTCTTAAACGAGCAAAGCGATTTTACCCATGTTTGTAATGCTCGATTCAAAGGTGGTTACATCACGCGTCATTATGGTCAGCCACATCATCACGTGCATGCCATCCAATTGGAACATGCAAAATCTGCTTACTTAAATAATGAGTTATTAATTTCTGTTAAAGGTAACAAATTGCGTGAGTTTTGGCAGCACACTTTAAAATCTTTGTTGTCAGTTCACAATTCCTGAAAAATCTGTGCAGATTTAGTTGAAAGTTAAGTACAAATGAATTTTTCTCTATTAGAATTAGTTTGTTAACTAAATTGCTGAGGGTCGACTCCTATGAGAAAATATGTTGTGTTGCTGTGGTTGTTGGTGAGTTTTGGGGCTCATGCAGTAAAGATTGAAGGTGTGTTGGTCTATGAAATGGGAGATGCCAAGTCACCTGCCACTGAATTCCATCAGCGATATTATCTACAAACTCCATTCAAAAAAATCCCGTTGAGTC
>JBPOFV010000466.1:0-2434 GCA_051252335.1 Marinicella sp.
CCCTGAAATCGTCTCAGAACGCATGAAATTCTTAGCAGACATCAGCACAGTCAAACAAAATGCGGTGGTGGTGATGCCCGCGCAGAACTTGATGCAAAAACTGCCCAATAAAGATTTCATCATTGGACGCAGCTTAAACTTAAAGCTGGGAGACCAATTTGATTTACACAGATGGCGTGCTTTGTTTGAAAAAAACGGCTACATTCATGTCAATGAAGTAAGAGAAGCTGGTGAATTTGTGGTACGTGGAGGGGTTTTAGATTTATTCCCAATGGGCGGTCACCAGGCTTTTCGAATTGAGTTATTCGATGATGAAATTGAAAGTATCAGGATATTTGATACTGAAACCCAGCTGACCATCAAAGAAACCAACAAAATTCAAATCATGCCGGCCAACGAATTTCCTTTTGATGATCAAGCGCGTGAGTTATTCTTAAGTCGGTTTCGGGAATGGTTTGATGTCGATACCAGGAAGAATACATTGTATCAAGACATCAGAAAAGGCATTAAATTTTCCGGGATAGAACAGTATTTACCCATGTTTCATCATGAACTGGCTGATATATTCGATTATTTACCCAAAGATGCTGTTTTCATCCATTGTCAACAAACGGCCCCCATACTTCAAACGTGGACCAAACAAATTCAAGCACGCTATGAAGAACGTCGTCATGACATTCAACGCCCTATTCTTGCACCGGACGAAATTTATTTAAAGGCGAATTCGACCTTTACCGACATCCTAGAATATCAAAACATATGGATCAACCAACAATCCAGCCAGCCTGATGTGGTAAATCAACAAGTTGATTTCAGCAGCCAATTACCTACCCGTTTTAATGCCGACACACATCATGATTTGGTTCAATTTTGTGATCACCAAACCCCTCGAATCTTAATCACAGCTGATTCGCTTGGAAGACAGGATTTAATCTTAAATAAACTCAAGTCTTGTCAAAATAAATTTAAAATATTCAATGACATACAAGATTTTATTCACAGTGACTGTGAACGTGGAATCTGCATTGCTGCCATTGAAAATGGCGTATACCTGAAATCATTAAATATTCAAATTTTAGATGAAAGCTGCCTGTTCGGGCAAAGGGTAAATCGCAACTCAAAAGTTAAAAAGTACAAAGCCAACCCAGAAGACATCATCAGCAATTTGACCGATTTACATTTGGATTCACCCATTGTGCATATCGATCATGGCGTTGGACGGTACCGAGGCTTACAAATGATGGATTATGATGGTGAAGCTGAATATTTAGAGGTTGAGTACTTAGGCGGTGACAAATTATTTGTACCCGTATCATCGCTGCATTTGGTGTCTCGTTATTCGGGGGCCAGTGAAGAAAATGCCCCATGGCATAAACTGGGTTCAGAAGTATGGGCCAAAGCAAAACAAAAGGCAGCAAAAAAAGTCAAGGATGTGGCCGCACAATTGCTGTCGCTGTATGCCCAAAGAGAAGCCGCAGGTGGGCAAGCCATGAACGTCAATCCTGATGATTTCAGTTTGTTCTGTGATGGCTTTCCATTTGATGAAACAGAAGATCAACAAAATGCCATCAATGCCGTCATCAAAGACATGCAAGCCCCAACTCATATGGATCGAGTTATTTGTGGTGATGTCGGTTTTGGTAAAACTGAAATTGCACTGAGGGCTGCTTTTATCGCAGCCAATGAAGGTAAGCAAGTGGTCTTGTTGGTGCCAACTACACTACTGGCACAGCAGCATTACGATAACTTTGTAGATCGATTTGCGCCTTTTCCTATCCAAGTCGAACTCTTATCTCGCTTTGTCAGTAATAAAGACACCAAAGACATTCTAAAAGGCTGTGAATCAGGACAGTCTGATGTCATCATTGGCACCCATAAACTGATTCAAAAAGGCATTAAATTTAAAAACTTGGGCTTGGTCATCATCGATGAAGAACATCGATTCGGGGTCAAACAGAAGGAACGTTTAAAACAGCTGAAAGCCGATGTTGACTTCTTAACCTTAACGGCGACACCCATACCCAGAACCTTAAACAGTGCATTGGCTGGATTAAGGGATTTATCGATCATTGCTACCCCGCCAAAAGCTCGATTAACAGTTAAGACTCAAGTGACCGAGTGGCAAAACAGCATCATCAATGAAGCATGTACCCGTGAAATTCAAAGAGGTGGACAAGTATATTTTTTACACAATGAAGTTCAATCCATTGAACAAATGGCAGAATCGATTCAAAAGATTAATCCCAGTGCACGTGTGCGTGTCGCCCATGGCCAAATGAATGAGAAAGCAGTGCAGTCAGTCATGGTTGATTTTTATAAGCAACGTTTTAATATTTTAGTTTGTACCACCATCATAGAATCTGGTATTGATATTCCCAGTGCCAATACCATCATTATCAACCGTGCTGATAAATTAGGCTTGGCTCAATTACAT
>JBPOFV010000467.1:0-2411 GCA_051252335.1 Marinicella sp.
TCATTCGCTGTGATATCAAAACCTGATTCAATGCTGGTATTAACTTGAACCGAATGATCATAGGCCTCAGATAGGTTCCCAGCTGGGTCCATCAACGCTATGGTGAAATCATAGGATCCATTATTAAAAGGGCGACTAAATGTACATGACCATTGACCCTCCGAATCAGCATCACTAGATTCACATGAGTTTTCATCTGACATGATTATCACATGTTCATCCATTCCTTCATTATCAATAGTTCCACCAAATGATGTTAAATGACTGTTTACCAATGCCCCATCAATTGGGTAATCAACTACCACATCATTAACATCAGGTGCAGTTAGATCAACTTTGATCAGGGCTGGGGCTGAGTTTGGGGATTCTCCACTTTCATTGGCTTCACTATATCTAAAGTTATGATAACCCTCATCAAGGTTGGCCGCCTCCAAGGAAATGGTACTGCTATCCATGGTACATACATCACTTGCTACCGCATCATCATCTTGATACAAAGTAACTTCATTACCGGCATAAGAGCAATACACATCAAAGGCCAAGGTCGTTGCATTGGTTAAGTTATCGGAATCTGAAAAACCACTGTCAGATGATGTTTGTAAGTCAGGAGGCGTAGATGGGGCTAATAAACTACAGTTTTGACCATTATCGGTAATCGTCCAGCCATATGTGCTAACCAATTCTGCTTTGGCAGCTACCGCAGTAGGTGAACAATATGTAGAGAAACCTGCACCCAATATCAATGGGGCATCTAAAAACTGAGCTTGTGCTGCAAAATTTATTAAGATACTCTCATAGATGGGCCTAGGCCAACTTGATCCTAGCTTAATTCTAGTAAGACCATTAAAAGCACTCATTGAGCTTAATGACCAATCACTGATGTCGCCAATGGCTAATGGGGCATCGTGAAACATACCACTTGCGTTAATCAAGCTACTGGTATTCCAGTTAGAAACATCCGCCACCGCGCTTCGGGCAGCCAAGAACATCTCAGATGAGTTCTCTAAATTCTGCGTATTCCATCCGCTGACATCTGGATTGGCTAACGGTGTATCATAAAACATTTCAACAGTAAATTCAATCTTACTGGTATCCCATGCTGCAACATCAGGATCTGCTAAAAGTGCCTCTTTAAACATATTATTTACAAATACCACATTAGAAACATCCCAAACACCCGATCCATCTTTATGAGTGGTAACTGGCCTAGCTGATATCGCACCTTGAAACATTCCTGACATATCTGTTGCACTTGATGTGTCCCACAAGCTTACATCTGGGTTGGCACTTAAAGCATTATCAAACATCCCCCCAAAATTCCATACGTTACCCGTATCCCAATTGCTGGTATTGGGGTTAGCATTTGAAGTGTTTATAAACATGGCCGTCATATTTGTAACCGATGAAGTGTTCCAATTGGCACTTTTGTTGCCAATAACCACCGAATCACAATGTCCAAACATACTTTGCATATTCTCAACTTGTGAAAAATCAGGATTATCATCAGCGGCGATGGTTAGGTTGGTGGCCCCTTCAAATGCTTCAATCATAGATTGCCACACTCCTGTGCCCCATTGATCAATGGTTAATAGCTGATCGCGTTGCTCTTGGGGAAGTTGCGAAACTTGAATCGCAGGGAAATCACCTCTGATGGCAATGGTTTTAAGCCCAGCACTTAAATAGGCATGGGTCGCATCACCGTTCAAGTTTGAATCACCTGCATTAAAAGTACCATCATAGTCCCAATCAACATCATAATCATAAGACAAGGAAGGGTCTGAGTTAATCGGTATGGTGATTTCATATGTCCCGTTGGTTTCAAGTTGAGCATCCCAGGTGGTGATGAAATAATCTTCTGGCGCACTTAATGCTTGATTCATAAATCCAAAACATAAAATAATGGCACAGCCTTTTATCAATGACTTACTCATCATCTGCCTCCTTCAATAGATTGGTTGGGCTTTTTAGGTTCATACCTAATAGCTTTATGACATCCTGTGGGCCTATGGCCTTGATTAAATGACAAACTGTCATTAACCAAAACGATGTTTTTGTTGTCATATTCATGTCTACACCTCGTAATAAATTAATTGATGGGAGCAGAATAATACTTAAGGGCTAATCAAGCCTGATCAAAAGGTTTTTATTCTCTGATTATTTGCTGATCAACCACTGATTGTCCTCATCATAGAAACTTAAACCCTCATAATTGGTGATTAATTTTGGCAATAAACACATTAGTTTCATGACCAATTCGTGCTTTTCTGCATACTGGATTATTCGCCTTTTTCTTTTATCATTTCAAACACTTAGCATAAAAATACATACACATATATGTGTTTATTGTTACAAAGTATTTGCTGATTATTTACATAATCATGAAATAAAGAGATAAAACGTGGGTTTTCAAA
>JBPOFV010000468.1:0-2397 GCA_051252335.1 Marinicella sp.
GTATTTCGCCATTGATTTAGTGATGGAAAATGGTGAGTGCAAAGGGGTGTTGGCCTGGAACTTGGCTGATGGTACCTTACATTTGTTCAGAGGACATGCTGTCATTTTAGCCACAGGTGGATATGGACGAGCTTATTTTTCATGTACATCGGCTCATACTTGTACCGGAGATGGTAATGCCATGGTATTAAGAGCAGGTTTGCCACTGCAAGATATGGAATTCGTTCAATTTCATCCTACGGGTATTTATGGCGCGGGCTGCTTAATTACCGAAGGTGTTAGGGGTGAAGGTGGTTTCTTAACCAATTCCAAAGGCGAACGGTTTATGGAACGCTATGCGCCGAATGCCAAAGACTTGGCTTCAAGAGATGTGGTCTCTCGGTCAATGACCATTGAAATAAGAGAAGGTCGTGGTGTTGGTGGTGAAAATGATCATATATATTTGAACTTACAACATTTAGGCGCTGATGTTATCAACAAGCGGTTACCCGGCATAGCTGAATCGGCAGAAATATTTGCGGGTGTAGATGTGGCCAAAGAGCCTATTCCAGTGTTACCGACCGTACATTACAATATGGGTGGCATCCCTACAAATTACCATGGGGAAGTGGTTAATAAAGTGGGTGAGGACCCTGATAAAGTCGTTCCAGGCTTGTTTGCAATTGGTGAAGCTGCCTGTGTATCTGTGCATGGTGCCAATCGATTGGGATCAAATTCATTGTTGGATTTAATTGTATTTGGTCGTGCCGTTGCTGATCGATGTGCTGAAGTCATCAAACCAGGTGCTAAACATACAGAATTAAGTGCTGGTGCATTGGATAAATCATTGGATAATTTAGACAAAACACGCCATGCGCAAGGTGATATAAAAACTGCAGACTTGCGTTTAGAAATGCAAAAAATAATGCAGAATAATGCAGCGGTGTTCAGAACCGGTGAAGTGTTAGAGGAAGGTTGTGAAAAAATTGCGGTCACTGCAGCTAAGATTGATAACGTCCATGTCTCAGATACATCAATGGTTTGGAATACGGACTTGGTTGAAACGTTGGAATTACAAAATCTAATGATCCAAGCCAAGGTTACCATGTTTTCAGCAGAAAACCGCAAAGAGTCTCGAGGTGCACACGCCCGGGAAGACTTCCCTGACAGAGATGATGATGTATGGATGAAACATACTTTGGCATATATCGATGACAAAGGAGAAGTTTCTTTCGAGTACAGGCCAGTGCATATGTACACATTGTCAGATGAATGTGAAGTGATCCCACCTAAACCACGTGTTTATTAATAGAGGTTATTATGGCAGAATTTAGATTACCCAAAAACTCACGGGTTCAAAAAGGTAAACACCACCCAGCATCCGGCGGAGCTAATTTGGCCACTGTTAAAGTGTATCGTTGGTCGCCTGATGACAATGAAAACCCAAGAACCGACACTTATGAAATTGATTTGGATAATTGTGGCCCCATGGTTTTGGATGCCCTGATTAAAATCAAAGATGAAATGGATTCAACGGTTACTTTTAGACGTTCATGTCGAGAAGGAATTTGTGGATCTTGTGCAATGAATATAAATGGTACCAATACTTTGGCATGCACCACTTCAATCAAACAATTCAAAGGTAAAGAAATAGCCGTCTATCCATTACCACATATGGAAGTCATTAAGGACTTGGTACCTGACTTAACTCATTTTTATGCACAATACGCATCGATTAAGCCTTGGATGCAAACAGACTCTGTACCCTTACCGGATAAAGAGCGATTGCAATCCATAGAAGATCGAGAAAAACTGGATGGTTTGTATGAGTGTATTTTATGTGCTTGTTGTCAAACTTCTTGCCCCAGCTATTGGTGGAATGGAGATCGGTATCTTGGTCCAGCTGTGTTGTTGCAATCATATCGTTGGTTGGCTGATTCTCGAGATGAATATACCGGTGAACGTTTGGAAGATTTAGAAGATCCGTTCAAAGTTTACCGATGTCATACCATCATGAATTGTGCCAATACTTGTCCCAAAGGTTTGAACCCAGGTAAAGCCATTGGTGAAATCAAAAAAATGATTGCCAAGCGCCACGCGCTATAAGGTCGATTTTTTAAGTGAATGCTGATCATATTGCACCACTAACTGAAGGGTATTTTCGCTGGCGTTGTCGTCGAGGGATGAAAGAATTGGATTTTATTTTAAATCGTTTTTTGGATGCTCAATTCTCTCAAATGAATGATCAATTAAAAGTGTTGTTTAATGATATGTTGGCAGAAGAAGACATGTTGTTATGGTATTGGCTCAGCGGAAAAACCAAGCCTACAGGTGAACATGAGCAATATATGAACATTGTCGAGCAGATTTGTGCAGCCGGTTACCATAGATAGTAAACAATTTTTTTCAACCTTGTGG
>JBPOFV010000469.1:0-2394 GCA_051252335.1 Marinicella sp.
CTATAGCAGCTACAATCTTTTGTGAAACTGGCCTAATAATATGTATTTAGTTATTGAAAACACAAAACAATCTTTCTCATTCCCCGACAGTGACATCTTACTTGTGGGTAATGATTTTGAATGTGATGTGCAAATAAATCATCCAAAAATTTGGGGCAGGCATTTTTCAATTAAGAATAAAAGTTACGGTTGTGTCTTAGAAGTTTTTAACACAGAAGTCTTGGTGAATAATCAGCACATATATGAACGATGTATGTTAGATACCGGTGATGTTTTGGCAGTAGATGAATTGTCGTTTAGATTGTTAGATGATAAATACATCCCAAAAGATTCAAACATCAACCACACCAATATTGAAATCAGTGACATCAAAAATGTTTCCTCAGTGTATGGCTTAAGAAGTTTCTCAAACAGCGAAATGGGTCAGTTTATAATCGATGATTTTCACCACCCTGATGGTTGGCATGTCTTTAGAAAAGATGATGATCTGCACTTTGTTGACAGCAAGCATTCAACTCTTTTGAATGGGTTGCAAATAGCTCAAGCCAATTTGAGTAATGGCGATGTCATTTCACATGCTGAATACAAGTATAAAGTTGAATTACCAGGTACATCTGGATTTTCAAAATTCAGTCCATCACATCCGCGAAATGTCTTGTTAAGTGAGTCATTTTCTCAGGCGGATTCAAGTTCTGAGAATAAAATCAAATCAAAAAAACCTGATTTTTTGAAGAATAATTTGTGGTGGTTAACCTTGTTGGTTGGGTTGACTGTGTTGATACTTATTATATTGAGTAATCAGAAATAAGGTACCTTAAATCGAGTTGAATTTATGGTGTTTCAAAGCTTTGTTGGCCTATTCTGAGATATTAACTGCAATTCTCTTTAAATTAAGGTTGACCGACTATCTTTATTTAAGTAAAATCCCCGCTCTTTTTAAGAACAACCAAATTGGAGTAGTTTCATGCACGCAGTTGTAGCTACAGGTGGCAAGCAATACAGAATCAAGGAAGGCGATATCATTAAAGTTGAATCGTTGAAAGTTGAAGCTGGAGATAAAATTAAATTAGACCAAGTCTTGATGGTTTCAGATGGTGAAAACATTGAAATTGGCAAACCTTTATTGGACGGAAAAACCGTATCAGCTGAAGTATTATCAAATGGCCGCCATAAGAAAGTAAGAATCATTAAATTCAAAAGACGTAAGCACCACATGAAGCAAATGGGTCATCGTCAGAATTTTACTGAATTGAAAATAACTAAAATAGGATAAGAGGTAAAACGTCATGGCTCATAAGAAAGCAGCAGGTAGTACTAATAATGGTCGCGATTCAAATCCTAAGTACCTAGGTGTGAAAATGTATGGTGGTCAAGCCGCCATAGCAGGTAACATCTTGGTTCGTCAACGCGGTACAAAAGTTCATGCTGGCGATAACGTCGGTATGGGTAAAGATCACACTTTATTTGCCCTTAAAGATGGCGTGGTAAAATTTGTCAAAAAAGGCAAAACATACCGTCAATACGTGACCATCGAAACGCAAAGCTAAGAACCAAACAGAGTTCAGCTAAGCATAAACTTAAAAGCTCACTTATTAGTGGGCTTTTTTTATAGATACAATTATAGTCAGTCATATGAAATTTGTAGATGAAGTCAGCATATCAGTCAAAGCAGGCAACGGTGGTAGTGGTTCAGCCAGCTTCAGGCGTGAAAAGTTCATTCAATATGGCGGACCAGATGGTGGTGATGGCGGTCAAGGTGGAAGTATCATTTTGCAAGGAGATCAAGGCCTTAACACACTGGTTGATTTCAGGCATAAAAAACGATTTGATGCTCAAAATGGTGAATCTGGTAAAGGTCGCCAAATGTATGGGAAAGGTGGGGATGACCTCATCATTAAAGTACCCACTGGAACCGAAGTTTATGATTTAGAAACTGATCAAAAACTCGGAGACATCACTGCTCACCAACAACAATTGAACATTGCTCAAGGTGGTAAGGGCGGCTTGGGGAATATGCACTTTAAAAGTTCTGTCAATCGCGCACCCAAACAATTCACTTCTGGCGAACAAGGGCAGCTAAGAGAAATAAAGTTAGAACTTAAAGTGTTGGCAGATGTTGGACTGCTGGGCTTTCCAAATGCAGGCAAATCTACATTTGTTAATGCCATTTCAAAGGCCAGGCCTAAGATAGCAGATTACCCCTTTACCACCCTTTATCCAGCACTGGGTGTGGTGCCAATCGATACAGATACCAGTTTTGTTGTTGCTGATATTCCTGGAATCATAGAAGGTGCCGCCGAAGGAGCGGGTTTAGGTATTCAATTTCTTAAGCACCTGCAAAGAACTGGCTTGCTATTGCACATGATTGAATTGCCGGCTTATGAGGGCATGTCG
>JBPOFV010000470.1:0-2391 GCA_051252335.1 Marinicella sp.
GCCATATAGTCAATCCAAATGGGTAAAGCCACTCGGCCACCCACTTCGCCGCGTCCCATAGGTTGTGGTGTATCAAATCCAACCCAAACATTGGTTACGACATTGCGTTGATAACCATTAAACCAAGCATCCATCTGATCATTGGTGGTGCCAGTCTTGCCAGCTAAATCACCACGCTCTAAGGCCAAGGCTTTGGTTCCTGTTCCCCTTTTAATCACATCTTGCATGAATGATTCAATGATGAATTGATTTTCAGGTGGTATCACTTGAGGTGCAGGTTTGATGGCGATTGGTGCTGTTGGATCTTCAGGTGCTGTCCAACTGAGGTCAGTTGGCTCCAGCTCTGATTCTAGGTTTTGTTCTGGATCACTGAGCTCTGTGAGTTGACACTCAGGACAAACCTGAATCGCTTGATGCTGATAAACAGTTTCACCAGATTGGTTGGTTATACTGGTAATCAAATGGGGTTCAATCAAATATCCGCCATTTGCAAACACAGAAAAAGCTCGACTCATGTCGATGATAGGCACATTTGGACTACCCAAAGCTATGGATAAATCACCTGGCACATCATCAGGGTTAAATCCAAACTTCAAGATGTGGTCGCGCCCCGTTCTGATGCCAATATGGCGTAAAACACGAATAGAAACCAAGTTCCTTGATTTAACAATCCCTTCTCTCAAACGCGTTGGTCCAAAGAATTTTTCACTGTAATTTTCTGGTCGCCAAGTCCTTTCCAATTGATCATCCTCAAACACAATCGGCGCATCATTGATGATACTCGATGCATTCAAGCCATGTTCCAATGCACCAGAGTAGACGATGGGTTTAAAACCAGACCCCGGTTGTCTTTTGGCTTGGGTGGCACGGTTAAATTTACTCAAATAATAATCAAAACCACCCACCAAAGCATAGATTCCACCATTATCTGGATGCAAACTAACCAAGGCACCTTGTACATCAGGAATCTGACTTAATTCAAATTCGCCGGTTTGGCCTCGTTTAACCATCACCACATCACCGACCGATAAGACTTCAGTCAAGTCTTTGGGCTTATCTCCAACACGATAGTTATCCACATAAGGAACCGCCCATTGACTGGTTTCGAATGTCAAGGCAATGTCTTGGCCATCGCCCAAGCGCGCCAAAGCATGCTCAGCATCCACTTCAAGAACCAAGGCCGCTTGTAATCCAGCTGGTTTAGGAAAACCATTGAGCTGTTCAGTTATTTGTTCAAGGTCCGTTTGTTTGGAATTGGCCTCATCTGACTGAGAATCTTCACCAGTAATTTGACTCAAATCAAATTTTTGTATGGGACCTCTGAATCCATGCCTGCGATCATAGGCATGCAAGCCATTTTGCAAAGCGGTTTCAGCAGCCATCTGTTTTTCTGAATGAATGGTGGTTATCACATCATAGCCATCCGTATAGGCATCATCACCAAAGCGCTCAATCATCTGAGTACGCACCATCTCTGCCACCCAAGGTGCATTGACCTCGACCACCGGCTCATGCACAAATGCTTCATCGACTTCTGCCACAGCGTCATCATGCTGTTGTTGTGTGATATAGCCCAAGCTAAGCATACGGCCTAAAACATAATCTCGACGTTGCAAGGCCCGCTCTGGACTGGTGACTGGGTTAATGCGTGATGGGGCTTTAGGCGGAGCTGCCAGCATCGCAGATTGTGCCAAGGTGAGTTCATCCAAAGTTTTACCATAATAAACTTCAGCCGCCGCAGCCACACCATAAGAACGATGTCCTAAAGCAATTTTATTCAAATACAACTCTAAGATTTCATCTTTGGTGATGGTTCTTTCTAATTTAACTGCTAAAAATAATTCTTTGATCTTTCGGGTCCATGTTTGGTCCAAGGTCAAAAACACATTCCTGGTCAATTGTTGGGTTATGGTTGAACCACCACCCTGTTTTTTACCCGTCGTTGCAATTTGCCAAACAGCCCGTAAAATCCCTTTTATATCAAAACCTGGATGCGAATAGAAACTCGAATCTTCAGCGGCGATATAAGCTTGTTTAAGCTGCAAAGGTATGTCATCAATAGCGACTGGAATTCTGCGCTTGGTACCAAAAACTGAAATCAACTTACCATCTTCAGTAAACACACGCAGAGGAACCTGCATTCTGTATTCTTTGATTGCTTCTACTGATGGTAACTCAGGCTCATAATGCTTATACAGGGCATAGATCATGATGACACCTAACACAGCAAAAAACAGGCCCAGCTTAGTCATGAACCATATAAATTTTAACAACTTCCTCATGTAAATTATCCTAAGCGCTTTGATTTCAATTGAAGAGAGAACATTATACAATGAATGCCAGAGAATCGAGTGTATGACAACAAAAGATATCAAAGATTAACTTAATAAT
>JBPOFV010000471.1:0-2388 GCA_051252335.1 Marinicella sp.
CATTTTGGTAAAAGAAATATTTGTCAAATATGATTTCCTACCTGAGGCTGGCGTTCAAATCAACTAACTGACTCGAACCGGGGCAGAGATCTTCTTGGCTTAATGAATTCAACGGCTGTCCGACAGATTGAATGCGGCCATGAGTATCGAGCTCAGATTCATTGTGATAGATTAAGCCTGTTAATATTTTGCCGGTTTCTTTCACGGATTCAATCCTGTTCATGGCATCTTTTCTGCTGGTTAAATCATAATCTTCTGCATTTTTTTGTAAATACAATTCACTGCCATCATGCAAATTGACTTTTCTGGAACTCCCTACGGGGTAATCAATTGATATTTCTGACTTGGCTGGAACAAAATCGATGGTTCCAGTGGCGTCTAAATGATCTCTTACCCATTCGTAACCCTTGGTTGATGCAGGCGTGTTATTAAATGTGACACATGGCGACACCACATCGATAAATGCAAAACCCGGGTGTTTAATCGCAGCTTTAATCAATGGAATCAGTTGATGCTTATCTCCTGAAAAACTGCGAGCTACCATGCCAGCTCCCAGTTGTAATGCCAATTGGCTCAAATCAATCGATTCAAACATGCTGGGGACGCCTTTTTTACTGGCTGAGCCTTTATCAGCTGTGGCTGAGTCCTGCCCTTTAGTCAGCCCATAACAACCATTATTCATGACGATATACACCATGTTTAAATTACGTCTGACCACATGCGCAAATTGGCCCATACCAATTGAAGCGGTGTCACCATCACCAGAAACACCAATGTATGTTAAATCTCTATTTGCCATATTGGCGCCCGTAGAAACGGATGGCATTCGACCATGCACTGAATTAAAACCATGTGCTTTACCGAGAAAGTAAGTTGGAGTTTTAGAAGAACACCCAATACCTGATATTTTTGCAATTTTATGCGGCTCAAGATTTAAATCAAAACATGACTTTATGATCGCTGCACTGATAGAGTCGTGACCACAGCCTGCGCACAAAGTAGACAAAGCACCTTCATAATTCCTAATTGAATAGCCGATCTCATTGGTGTGATTTTCCGGGTGTCTAAAATTCGGTCTGATAAAAGTCATCTTAAGCCTCCTGATGAATGTTGGTAACAGCAATTTGATTGAGATGATTTTGAATTTCTGCCACTAAAAAGGATGCAGTGATTGGCATACCATCAATATCCAACACCGATACAATTTTCTGGGGGTCCACACCAAGCTCATTGACAAGCAATGTTTTCATTTGCCCATCCCTGTTTTGTTCTATGACAAACAATGTTTTATGTGCCTCAATGAAATCAGCCACTTCTTGACCAAATGGAAACGCCCTGATTCGCATCGAATCTAACACGTGATCTATCCTGAGTTTATCCAGCGCTTCTTTGGTTGAATAGTCACTGGTACCATAATAAATCACACCTACCTGACATTCTGAACCTGAAATTTCAGCTGCTGGCACAAGTGTTTTGGCCGTATCCCACTTAACCAACAAACGTTGCATGCCCTTGGCGTAAACTTCACCATCTTCTGTATAGGCGGCATACTCATCATGTGATGATCCTCGCGTAAAATATGCTCCTTTCTCAGGGTGGGTGCCAGGAATGGTCCTATAAGGTATACCATCACCATCCACATCAAGATACCGGCCCCAGCGCTCTTGTAAATCAGTCAACTGTTGTTCATTCAACACTTTGCCTCGGTCATACACCCTGTTGTCATCCCATTCAATGGGGTCACATTGGTGCAAATTCATACCTAAATCTAAATCACTCATGATGATAACGGGTGTTTGTAACCGTTCAGCTAAATCAAACCCATCAACAGTCATATCGAAACATTCTTTCGGGTTAGACGGAAACAACAACACGTTCTTAGTGTCTCCATGCGATGCATATGCAGCCGAAATCAAGTCCGATTGTTGCGTTCTGGTGGGCATCCCAGTACTGGGCCCTGTACGTTGAATATCTAACAACAAGACAGGTATTTCTGAAAAGTATGCCAGCCCTAAAAACTCACTCATCAATGAAACACCAGGACCAGAAGTGGCGGTAAATGCCCTGGCTCCGTTCCAACTGGCACCAATTACTATCCCAATGGCTGCCAATTCATCTTCAGCTTGTAATATAGCAAACTTATTTTTCCCGGACTTTTCATCAACTCGATACGCTTTACAGTATTTCTCAAACGCCTCAACCACTGAAGTGGATGGTGTGATTGGATACCAACCAGCAACTGTTGCACCGGCATAAACCGCTCCTAAACCTGCCGCTGCATTACCTTCCATTAAAATTTGGTCACCATTTAAATCTCGACGATGAATATTGAGTTTGCAAACATCACGATGGTGTTGTTCAGCATAATCAAAGCCAAGTCTTAAGGCT
>JBPOFV010000472.1:0-2384 GCA_051252335.1 Marinicella sp.
ATGATATAGCATATAAAATATTAGAATCAGGAGCCAAGTTTGCTCCTGAGTTTTCGGGCCAATCAGGTGTTGAAGGTTATGATGAAGCGATTTTTGATTTAAAAGAAAATTTGACCCAACGCCAGTTGGAAAATTCTGAAAACAACCTGAAAATGTTGAATGACTATCTGGCCAAAGAACAAGATCCACGGGTCAAACAAGACATCGAAATCATGATCCAATCGGTTCATGACAACATTGAATCCACAAAAATTAATGATGCCAGAGTGCTGCCTTATGGCAATGTCATTGGTCTGATATTCGCAGGATTTAATGGCCAGTTGGATAAACAAGTTCCGTTTGAAAGACAAAAAGCTGCCTTAGTTAGACTCAAAAAATACACCGGTGAAGCTGAAGGTTATGAGCCTTTGGTTGAATTAGCCAAAGAGCGATTAACTGAACGCATGGGTGAAAAGGATTTGATCAAACCTTACAAAGGAGAGGTTGAACAAGACATTGAACGATCACCGATGTTCATTCAAGGATTGAGCCAAGTTTTTGCAGGGACTGATTTAACTGGTTATGAAGATTCTTTGAAACTATTACAAGATCAGTTATCTGATTACAATGATTGGGTTAAAGCCAATATATTACCTAATACCAGAGAAAGCGCAATGTTGCCTCGCGAACTGTATGAGTTGCAACTGAAAAATTATGGTGTGGATGCATCTCCAGAAGAATTGATGAAAATTGGCCAAGTGGCGTTCATGAACATTCGTTTTGAAATGATGGCTTTGGCGCCTTTGGTGGCTGAGAAGATGGGCTATGAAACCAATGATTACCGTGAAGTTATGGAGCTGTTAAAAGATGAGCAGGTTTATGGTGATGCTTTGATGGAAGAGTATGGTGCGGTGATGCGTGAGTTGGATAACATCATCAATAAGAATGAATTGATTTCACTACCCAATGAGCCAGCAAGAGCACGTATGGCAACAGCTGCGGAAACCGCACAGCAGCCAGCGGCACATCTAGATGTACCAAGATTGATTGGTAATACCGGTGAATTTCCAGAATTCATTGTCCCCAAAATTGAGCAAAATGAAGATGGCAGCTGGCCTAAAAATGATTATGCCTTCAAAGCCATGATGTGGACCTTATCAGCGCATGAAGCCAGACCTGGTCATGAGATGCAATTCACCACCATGCTAAGAGGCGGTGTAACTACAGCTCGTGCTTTGTTTGCTTTTAACTCGGCCAATGTAGAAGGCTGGGCTTTGTATGCAGAGGCTATTTCCAAAGAATATATGCCACTTGAAGGTCAGTTGTATTCATTGCAAGCACGGTTACTTAGAGCAGCACGTATTTGGTTAGACCCCATGTTGAACCTTGGATTAATTACACCTGCTGAAGCCAAACGTGTCTTGATGGAAGATGTGGGTGAAGATGATTTAAACGCGCAGACTGAAATTGATCGCTATACGTTCCGTTCTCCGGCACAAGCCACAGCTTATTATTACGGCTATGAAAAATTACTACAATTACGTGCCAGTACAGAATTAAAGCTTAAAGATAAATTCAAGCAAAAAGATTTTCATGATTTTATTTTGCAGCAAGGTTTGTTACCACCTGCCTTATTAGCCAAAGCGGTTAATGAAGAATTTGTCGAGCCACAGTTGTAACAGCAATTAAAGACATGAGACCTGGGCTAAACAAGTTCAGGTCTACTTTATCTAGGCTCTGTTATGCTTGGTTAAGTTGATCAGGCTATTGAGGGCTGAAAATTAAAACAAATCGGGAAGCTTGGGTTTTTCCGCAAATAGTACCACGCCTTTGTCTTGTTCTTGACGATCAAAAATAGTGAAATAACTGGCCATCAAAGGTAAACCAAAAATGCATTGATTGGGCCATTTTTTTAAAAATATAAATTGAAAAGCTGCTTGATTAGGACGAGGTGCATGGATCTGCCAATAATTTTCTGGTTTGAGTTCTAGCTCAACATCTTCCCCATTTGTGCCTTCCAACACGAAATAAATGCTGGGCCACTGTTGCAAATCAAGCAAGTCAAGATCAACCCCTTCTTCAATCCCTTCGAAAGTTCTGTAGGGTTCCAGTATCGAATCGAATGAAGGATTGATGTTGATCAAATCGCTGAGCATTTGATTGAATAAATCATGCGGCAAGACAATCAATGAAGCACCGCTGTCGATGATGCCATTGGTTTTGTGGTTTTTGTCTTCTTCAGCCAAGACGGGTGCCTCCAACTGTTGACCTTGTCCGACCCGCATTGACTTGACATGTACATTGTAATATTTATTGTCCAAGACTTTAACTTCCTTAAATTCACCTTGGTACAAATGTTCATGGAATTTGGGATGACCCATCACAAAGATTCCATTGTTCAATGG
>JBPOFV010000473.1:0-2384 GCA_051252335.1 Marinicella sp.
GAACAGAATCTCCCAATAAAGCATTGTTAAAGTTAAAACGCTTAAATGATTTATGCTCAAAATTAAATTGATTCAATCCCCTCGCAGTTGCTATCCATAAGCGACCTTTGGAATCTTCAAAAATATCTTTTACACGGTTTGATGAAATACTGCTGGAATCATTGAAATCGTGGCGATATAAAATCATTTGTTTGTTCTTAAAATTGTAATTAAAAACGCCCACTAAATTACTGGCCACCCAAATATTGCCGTGTTTATCAAGTGTCAGGTGGCCGAGGTTCAGGTCAGTCAAACTACCATTGGCATAACTTTGAATTAATGCGGCTCGATTGGAATCTGGGTGCCATCTTAAGATGCCCACATTGTACAAAGCCAACCATAATTCGCCATTTTCAGTTTCTTCTACAGAAAAAACATCCGTTGGTTCCATGCCAACCAAATCAAAAGGTTTGGTGACAGCTTTTGCCAGGATTTCATGTTCTGCCATATAATATAAACCCGTACTGCTCCCTACCCAGTACCCACCATCATTGGCTGGTTTTATGTCTCGAGATATGCCAGGTATCATATTCAATTCATCTGTTGTTACTCGATTAAAGACATGCTCTGAATCACCACTAAACACAGATTCAGAAGTTCCCAACAAGATTCCTCCTGAAGAATTTGGTGCTATGGCCCAAACCTGACTGGCTTTTTCTTGAATGGTACTGGTTTCTGTATAGGTATTTTCAAGATGAAACAACCCGACTGTTTGATTGACTTTAATGACGCCGTTATCTCGTGTTGCTAACCACATCAAATTGGACTCATCTACATAAATATCCCTGATGTCATATTGTGCAAGTGGTTGCCAATAATGACCTTCTTTGTTGATCGTAAATGAGTTAGTGAGGATGTTAAATTCAAACAAACCTTCCATACTACCAATCAATAAATTGCCATTAGCTTGTGGGTAAATATTATTTATTTTAATATTGATATCGCTGGTTGGGTGATATGAAAATTCTTTTGTTTCTAGACTAAAACTATATAAACCACTTGAGGATCCTACCCATAATATTGACTGAGTCATATACAGTGTCCTGAATTGGTTTGAAGAAATATCTAAAGTCAATTCGTCAGGTAACTTATAATTTTCAAACTGACCAGTTGTCAAGTCCAATTGGCTCAATCCATCTGAAGTACCTACCCAAATAGCACCATGTTGATCTTCAGTGATGTCCCAAACTCTTGAATGGCTTAAACTTTTAGGATCAGAAAGTTGGTAATCGTAATGAGTTAAAGTCTCAGCAGTTTTCTGATACAACCCCGTTGCTGTGCCTATCCACAGGTTTCCTAATAAATCCTCATAAAAAGTTTGTACATTTTCAGAAACCATCTGATCAATTTGGCTACTGGAATATGGGTGACGTTCAAGATGACCATTTGATAAATCCAGAGAATTAACCCCTCCTCCAAATGTACCTATCCATAACTTATTCTTGGAGTCTATAAATAAGTTGCCAGCGTTGTTATTAGAAATCGAATTTTGATCGGCTCCATCATGCTTAAATACTTTGAATGCATATCCATCATAACGAGCCAAACCATTGGTGGTTCCAAACCACATGAATCCAGATTGATCTTGAGTAATAGAGAAAACAGTTGAATCAGGCAACCCATGTTCTACTTGTAAATTTTGAGTTTGCCACTGATCAGTAACCGCAAGCTGGCCATGAGCAGGACGAATTAAAATTAATATAAATAGAAAAACAATACATGAAAACAAGGTATTTTTTTCAGATAGGTAACACTTAAAGTTCATACACATAAACTTTTAAAACTCCACACAAAAAGTCAGCTAAGAAGCTGAACACACGGAGTTATTCTAACATAACGAAGAATTTGCCAAATGTAAACAAATGTATAACTTTGATTTTATGCACTCTAGCCATTAATGACTCAAAACTTTTCCAGTTCTAAATCAGTCATAATTTCTAAATATATGTTGAAATATGGCGAAACTTTACTTGTGCTCTATGCTGAAACAATGATGTATATTGGATTTTTTAAAGTCAGGGTCAAAACTTTTAATCGTGATATCAAATAACTTATATTTATCTTTAATATCAATATCTAACACAAACTTTCTAAAGTTGTTTGAGAAGTACAACACACCTGTTTTACTCAATAAATTCATGCATGCATCTATGAGCCTCTGATGATCTTTTTGAACCTCCCAGTCTTCTTCTCGAGAATGTGAGTTAGAGAATGTAGGTGGATCGGCAATGATGATATCAAACTGATCGGTACAACGCGCTAAATAATTCATCACATCAGCACGAATAAATTCATGTTGCGGCTTTCTCAACCCATTGAGAGCAAAATTTTCTTCAGCCCATTTC
>JBPOFV010000474.1:0-2381 GCA_051252335.1 Marinicella sp.
CACTGGGTCCACATCAAGATCGTAACCATTTTCAGCTACAGAGGTTTCTTCTGACTCCTCAGAAGCTTCATCTTCATCCGCAAGAGACAACAATATTTCTGTTTCATCATCCGTTTCTAAATCAGCGTCATCTAATTCGGACGCTTCTTCTAACTCTAAATCAAGATCAAATTCATCAAGATTGAATTCTTCTTCAACGGTCTCATCGTCAGCCGACTCATCCATTTCTTCATCCAGAAGTGTTGACTCATCACCTTCAAACTCTGCCAATTCTGCTTCTAAATCAAATATTTCAGATTCATCCAGGTCAATTTCTTCAACTTGATCCGCTGTATCTAAGACATCATCCAAATCAACCCCATCTTCATCATCATCTGATGCTGTAACAACTGTTCCATCATCCAAGGTAAAGTCTAAGGTCAAATCTTCATCATCTTCAACATCAAGTTCCGCCACTTCTTCAGATTCATCTTCTTCAGTGCTGTCCTCTTTCGATTCAGCAACAGCTTCTTCAATATCGTACTGCACATAATCCAATGACAAGTCATCTTCATCACTGTCATCGTCAGAGCCCGTACTCTCATCCATTTCTTCGGCTTGATCTTCTGCAGCGTCTTCTGCAGTTGCTTCGGCTTGATCTTCTGCAACTTCTTCGACTTGATCTTCTGCAACTTCTTCGATTTGGTCTTCTGCAACTTCTTCGACTTGATCTTCTGCAACTTCTTCGACTTGATCTTCAACAACTTCTTCAGTTGTTTCTATGACTTCAGGCTCAGTTTCTAATGCGGCATTGTTAGCTACATGCCCTGCATTTACCAACAATAAATCATACCCATCTGGAACGGCTGATTTATTTTGTAATGCACTGAATAGTCCTGCCGACATCACAACACCAGACTGTAAGACATCACGAAAATCAGAAGAGTGCTTAATCCCACCTTCTAACAGTCGGTTACACATGCTTTCCATCATCCAACCAAATTCACCAATGGCTTCGGCACCAACCAGTCGTCCACTGCCTTTTAAGGTGTGGAATATTCTTCTTATTTCAGTTAATTCTTCCGTATGCGCTTCTGGATCTTCCTTCCAAGTCGCATGCTTTTCTTGCATATTGCCAAGTTCTTCTTCAAATTCTTCTAAGAATACTTCTTTAATTTCATCATCTACATCATCCCCGAAATCAACCATCAACAATGGTTTTGCCGATTCAGATACAGCAACTTGCTCTTCAGGTTCTGAATCTTCAGCAACTTCTTCTGGCTGGTCACCGTCATCTGATTCTGTGTCTGAGTCATCTTCACCCGAATCCATGACTTCAGTATCAGAATCGTCCTCATCTGCAGCAACAGTTTCTTCAGCATCCTCAACTTGATCACTTTCAAGTTCTGAACCTTCTTCTACCTGGTTGTCTTCAGCTTGTTCTTCAACCGACTCTAAATGTTCAATATCATGTGCCACTTGGTGTTT
This sequence comes from Marinicella sp., assembly GCA_051252335.1. GTDB lineage: Bacteria > Pseudomonadota > Gammaproteobacteria > Xanthomonadales > Marinicellaceae > Marinicella. Next base: position 1,468 of record JBPOFV010000474.1, read on the forward strand.
CAGTTGTTCAATCTGAGTTGCCACTTCTGCCAATAAGCTGGTTCTGATTCGTTGACCTTGATCCAGGTTTTCTAGGTAGTATTCTAATGATGAAATCACAGTTGCTAATTGTTCTAATTGCAAAGCAGAAGGTTTTGATTCACGACCTAAAATATCAGCATTTACATACTCAATGATTTCATCTAAATGATTACCTGCTTCACTGAGATTTAAAATTTTCAAAGCACCTGCAATGTCTTTCAACAAACGAGGATTGTCTTTGACTTGATTTTTATCCCATGGAGATTCAATAAATGCCACAAAATTTGTTTTGATTTGTTGCAAATTGATAATTGATTCTTTAGCCAATTGTTGCAAAATGGCTCTTTGCTCAGATTTTGGAATGGGGTTGTCATCGTCATTAACCAAGTCTTCCGAAGTACCCAGCGATTGAATGTGATCACCAAGTTGTGACTCGATCATCAACAATGTTTTGGCCACATCCAACAGTTCATCATCTGTTGGTCTGGTTTTATCAGTCACAGCAGTTTTCAATTGTTCTTGATGAACTATGACAGAATCCCTGGCCACACCCAGTCCTAAAATACCCAGTGTGTCTGCAATGTTCTGTAAATTATCTAACAACGGCTCCATTTCTTCCACTTGTGCCGATTTGTTCCGGATAAACAGATCCAATGATTCTTGTACAACCAACACATCATCCTTAATCGAATCAGATACAGTTTGTAATAATTCTTTGTTTTTACCTGATAAACTACCCTCAGCGTGTTTAATTTCTTCTTGGTCAGGAATAAATTGGCTTAAATCAAAAAATGATTTAATTTCTTGTCCAATCCGTCCGCCTTCTTCACTGATGGCAATGTAGTAAAGCATATTACGAGTCAATACTCGACTACTTGATTTGGTGTGAGCAC
>JBPOFV010000475.1:0-2380 GCA_051252335.1 Marinicella sp.
TCTTTGAGGGGTTAAAGCGTATTGGTACGAAGATTATTTGACATTGATATACCAGCAATTGATAATAATTGGCATATACTTGTAACAGAAAACATCACAAATTTGAGGTAATACAATGAAATCACTAAAAAAAGCTCAAGGCGTAACCTTAATAGGATTTATATTTGGGCTCGGAATTTTAGGCTTTTTTCTTTTCGCAGGAATGCAAATAGGACCAGTATATATGGATCATATGTCAGTGGTTAAAGCCATGAAAACAGTGGCAGAAGAAGGTGGTAATCAAACACCATCTGCTATTAAAACCAGGATAGCAAAATTACTCAATGTCAGTTATGTTGATCAAGTGAAGCCAGCTGACTTTAAAGTTGTCCGAGGCAATGGCAGAGAATTGAGGGTTAAATACGAAGTTGAAAAAGAATTTCTAGGCAATTTATCATTTGTAATGAGATTTGAAGAAAGTGTAACTTTATAACTGATGAATTGAAATTGATCATACTCGGGCAAAAAATTAATTGGCAGAATGCCCAATTAATTGAACAAGCCTTAACTCACAGAAGTGCTGGTAAAAATAACAACGAAAGGTTAGAGTTTTTAGGTGACTCTATCCTTTCTCTGGTTATTTCCAATTATCTTTATAATAAATATGCCCAATTAACGGAAGGTGAGTTGTCTCGTTTACGTTCTCAAATTGTTAAAGGTAAAACTTTGGCTGCAGTAGGCAGACATTATCAACTTGGAACCCAAATCAAATTAGGGCCTGGTGAAATTAAATCTGGTGGTGTGAATAAATCTTCGGTTTTGGCAGATGCAGTAGAAGCAATTTTTGGGGCTGTTTTACTCGATCATGGTTATCCTGTTGCTAAACAATTTGTTGAAGCAGTGATGCAGCCATGGTTAGAGCAGATTGATCCTTCTATCATTAAAAAAGACCCTAAATCTGAACTTCAAGAAATATTACAACAAAAAGGATTGCAATTGCCAATTTACAAAACAATTGATGAATTAGAAATCAATAACGAAATTAGGTTTAAAGTGAAATGCTCTGTTGATGAACTGCAATTAGCTATAGAGTCAACAGGCAGTTCAATCAAAAAAGCTGAACAATCAGCGGCCAATAAAGTCATTGAAACATTAAGAATCGAATGAGCTACCCAACCAAAAGGAACATCAATTATAAATCTGGTTATGCCTCGGTTATTGGACGACCTAATGTGGGGAAATCCACACTAATCAATCAAATTTTACAACAAAAGCTTTCCATCGTTTCGCATAAACCACAAACCACAAGGCACCAAATTTTGGCTATACATTCAAGTGATCGTGGCCAAATTGTTTTTATCGACACACCTGGAATTCATAATCAAAAAGGTACTGCATTAAATAAACATTTGAATCAGACTGCACAATCATCTTCGCATGGTGTAGACGTCGTACTGTTCTTAGTTGAAGCTTTAAAGTGGACTGATGAAGATTTAAGGGCTGCCAAAGTAATGGCACAATCAACAGCTAAAAAAATATTGGTTGTAAACAAAGTTGATAAAGTTAAACACAAAGAGCAAATGATTCCTTTTGTTGAGAAAATCATGCAAGATTTTTCTTTTGATGCCATTCATTACATCAGTGCATTGAAGAATAAACATGTTGAGCCTTTGGTAGATGTGATTCATGATTTTATGCCCGCAGGTGAAGCAATTTTTGACGAGGAACAAGTGTCTGACCGATCGACACGTTTTTTCATCACCGAGTTAATTAGAGAGCAATTGATGGAAAGGTTTCATCAAGAACTACCTTACAGCGTTACAGTAAATATTGAAGCCTATGAAGTCAGAGGAGACATGCATCATATTCATGCCAATATTTGGGTGGAAAGGAATAACCAAAAACGAATCATCATTGGCACCAAAGGTGAGGCCATAAAGCAAATTGGCATCAAAGCCAGACAAGAAATTCAGTCATTCATAGATGCCAAAGTCAATTTGAAACTATGGGTTAAAGTAAAATCATCATGGACCGATGATATTCGAGCCATTGAGGCATTGGGCTATACGGATGAGCACAAAGATTGAATATTCACGATAAATTAGCCAACAAATGATCTCAGATCAAGCTTTTATCTTACATAAGCGACCTTATAAAGACAGCAGTGAACTGATTAAATTGTTCACAGCAAATCATGGTGTGATAGATGTTTTAGGCAAAGGCAGCAGGCGGCCTAAATCAAAAATAAAAGGTCAATTACAATCTTTTATACCAACGCAAGTTGTATTCAGTGGTAGAGGTTCACTCAAGAATTTAATCAGCGCTGAACAAACGGGCGTTTTAACAGCAACAAAATATGCCAATCATGTATCGATGCTTTATTGTAATGAGTTGCTTGTAC
>JBPOFV010000476.1:0-2378 GCA_051252335.1 Marinicella sp.
TGTCCAGATATCGAGGTTTTCTGTGACCAGTTTGTTGATGTCTTTTGGTTCTGCAGACATTATGATTTATCCTCTAGGGCTTCAGCCAAGATGCTTTTCAGCTGGTCTCTGAGTTTCTGGATGTCTTTTTGTTGTTGGTCATAATCTGCTAACAGTTTTTTCGGGTCGTGGATGATTTTTTCTGCTTCGAAGGGGTTTTTGATGTCTAGGTTGTAATTGCGTTCGATGATTTCCTTGATATCGACTTTCCAAGCGTGTTGGTTTACTTTGCGTGATTGAAAGCCATCGGATTCATCACCCCACCATTGTTGCTCGGCTTTGAACTCCTTAAAGTTCATCGGCTTGGTTTTGTTGTAGTTTTTCACGCCTTTGGGGTATGGGTGTTCGTAGTACCAGATTTCTTTGGTGGGTTTGCCTTTGGTGAAGAATAAGATGTTGGTTTTTATGCCAGTGTAGGGATTAAACACACCATTGGGTAGACGAACAATGGTGTGTAAGTTACATTCTTCGACCAGCATTTTCTTGATCTTGGTTTTCACGCCTTCGCCAAATAAGGTACCATCGGGTAAGACCACCGCTGCCCTGCCACCTTCTTTGAGTACTTCGACGATGAGCTGCAAAAATAAATCAGCGGTTTCGCGGGTTCTGAATTCTGATGGAAAATTTTTCTCGATACCGTCTTCTTCGGTGCCACCAAACGGTGGATTGGTAATGATGACATCGTATTCATCATCCCAGCTGGATAAGGCTTTATTCAGCGTGTTGCCGTGTTTGATGTTCACCGGTACTTCAATGCCATGCAGCATCATGTTGGTGGTACACAGTAAATGCGGCAGTTGTTTCTTTTCTACGCCGTGGATTTGTTTTTGTAGGTTTTCATAAACTTTAGAGTCTTTGATGTCGTTATTGGCTTTCAGGTGATCGACTGAACAGGCCAAGAAGCCACCTGTACCACAGGCTGGATCGAAGATCTGCTCGCCCAGTTTAGGGTTAACTCGGTCTACGATGAATTGGGTAACAGCTCGTGGGGTATAAAACTCACCGGCATTGCCTGCGCTTTGTAGGTCTTTAAGGATTTGTTCGTAGATGTCTCCGAATAAATGGCGTTCTTCTGATTTGGTGAAATCGACTTCGTTGAGCTTGTTAATGACTTGACGCAACAAGGTGCCGTTCTTCATGTAGTTAAAGGCATCACTGAAGGCTTCTTTGGCGACGAAACCACGCGGGTTACCTTTTACCGGGGCGTGTAGTTCTTTTAACTGGGGAAAAAGTTTGTTGTTAATGAAATCCAGTAACTCATCTCCGGTGATACCTTCTGGGTCAGCGGCCCATTCACGCCACATCAGTTCTTCTGGGAATGGAGCCATATAATCGTCTTGTTCAAACTCAAGTTCTTCTTCTTGGGCATCAAATATTTTTAAGAACAACAGCCAGGACATTTGTCCTAGTCTTTGTGCATCGCCATCGACACCGGCGTCTTTTCTCATGATGTCTTGGATGGCTTTGATGACGGTTGAAATGGTCATTGATTGTTTTTCCTTGTTATGTTTTTGTAATGTTTTATGAGTTATTAGAATACAGTGCTTGTTCTAAGTCGGCTAAGGCCTCGTAATAGGCTTTTTTACTGCCGAATATGCCTGTGATGATTTCTTTGGTGTTACCCAATTCATTCAGCGGTGAGGTTTTAAAGATTTTTATGTTCTCCATTTCTCGCAAACCCACATCGGCGTATTTTTCTAACAAGATGTTCAAGACGTTTTGCGCTTGTTCTGAGTACTTGGTGAAGTAGTTTCTTTTCTTCACGTTATTCATGCGTTCTTGTCGGGTTAATGGTGGCTGATCGAACACCACATGACAGATCAAATCAAATGGATCGAACTCCTTGCCGACATCATCCCACAAGGCTTGCCAGAGTACACCTTCTTTTTCGAGTTCGCTGATGATGGTTTCTTTTCTTTTTGCGCTTGACCATGACTTGGTGAATTCATCCAAGGAGGCGAATTGTTTTTGTACGGTTTTTTTGGTGTAATCTTTGAATGACTCAGTGACCAGTTTTCCATCGGTGTCGTAGTATTGAACCCGTTCAGCGACTTTAGTTACTTGAACGCCTGAAACAAAGAACTTTCTGACTTTGTTTTCATCATCAGGGTCATTACCATCCAAAATTCCTGAATAATCAGGTTCAGGCTCTTCAATATAAACGCCTTCAGCATCATCTGCATTTGATGGGTTATTGAACTCATCATCAAAAGATTCATCTTCTGTATCTATAATAGATTCTGGGTCTTTTACCATGACTTTTTCAGGGATACCATCGAACCTCGGGTCTGCGAATAACTCAGTGGCTTTTTTGAAGTCCAAAATGGTGAACCAGAGCT
>JBPOFV010000477.1:0-2377 GCA_051252335.1 Marinicella sp.
CAATATGGCTTCGTCCCAAATGCTAACCAATGGTTTCAATTGACTATTAAAATAGGATTGAAATTGATCTAATTCAGATTTAATTCCATACCTTTTTCGAGTTAGCAAACTTGTGTATATTTTCAAGTGATTTAATTTACGTTCTGCCAGTCTCAACCAATCATTTTGAATTTCTTCGATCAATACTTCAGAAAAGTCCTCACTGATATCCAATCGCGCCCATGCCATGGTGTTGCGTTCCTTATTAACAGGGTGATTGTAATAACAGAAAGGTTGTCGGCCTGGTTCTGCTATTTTTTCATACTTGCGATCATGGCTGCGAGTGAAATTTAACTGGATAACCAGGTTATATCCTTTGCGACAAGTCTGTTGCCAATTAGGGCTGACACCTCCCCATTGCCCTAAAGTAATGGTGAAGTGAAAAACATCGCTTTGCCATAAACTGGTGGCCATGCCTTTCTCCACTCGTTGTGAACCCATATTTGCCAACCACTTTTTAATCAGTGGTTTTTGACAAAATTGTGACCATTCACTGTTTTTAAGTTGTTTAATTGAGATGGTGTCTTTGATGAAATGATTGAGTAAAAACATACAGTATTTATCTTTAAAATATTGATATGTGTTTCTGTCATCAGATAAGCAAAACATCACCTCTTCTATTAGTTTCTTGTCCATTTTTATATCTCTTCATGTTAATTATTACTTTTATTAATAAATTCATATATCTATTTACTTTCATAGTTTTACTCATCAAATAACACCAACACTGTGGCTGGTGTTTGTTAAAAAAATTAGCCTTTGACACACACCACTTGTTTTAAAGTATGTACGACATCAACTAAATCACTTTGATTATCCATCACTTGATCAATGCTTTTATAAGCGCCAGGAATCTCATCTAAGATTCCTTTGTCTTTCCTGCATTCAACTCCTGCAGTTTGGTCGCTTAAATCTTTGGTATTAAATGTCCTTTTAGCTGCTGTTCTACTCATGCTGCGACCTGCACCATGGGCACAAGAACAAAATGAAACTTTTGAACCTTTACCTTCAATGATGAAAGATTTCGCGCCCATTGAACCTGGAATGATTCCTAGTTCACCAAGACCTGCTCTGATAGCACCTTTTCGAGTCACATACACTTTTTCACCATAATGCGTTTCATGCGAAATGTAATTGTGGTGACAGTTAATCGCCTTTTTCGTCAATGTGAATTCAGGTAGTTTTGAGGCTTGTAATGCACCAACCACCAACTTCATCATTTCCTGACGATTGACCCAAGCATATTCCTGAGCCCAATTCACCGCATCTACATAATCACTAAAAACTTCACTGCCTTCACTGAAGTAAGATAAATTCACATCAGGTAAATGTTGCTGGTGTCTTTGCATGTCTTTCTTTGCAAGGTTTATAAAGTAACGCCCTATGACATTACCTATTCCTCTTGAACCAGAGTGCAACATGATCCATACATCATCATTTTCATCCAAACACAGCTCAATGAAATGGTTGCCACCACCTAATGTCCCTAATTGACGATGCCATGTATGATTGAAATTTTTCATCATTTTCATAATGGCAGGATGCTTATGAACTATTTCATCTAAGGGTTTATCTAAACCATTGATTGTTGATCTGTTAACCACTGATTTACTGTGCCAGTTAAAGCCTACTGGTACCAGTTTTTCAATTTGACGCCTGATTTCATATAAATTATCAGGTAGGTCATTGGCCCTTAAGCTGGTTCTGACCGCGTTCATTCCACAACCAATGTCAACGCCCACTGCTGCAGGTATCACTGCATTCAAAGTTGGAATCACTGAGCCAACAGTGGCCCCTATTCCCACATGAACATCTGGCATGGCTGCCACATGATGATGCACGATAGGCAAATTGGCAATGTTGAACAACTGGTTGATTGCTTGTGGAGCAATGTCTTCAGTGAATATTTTTATCGGCACTTTGCTTTTATTTATTTGTTTTAAAATTGGCATAATATTATTTTGTGACTTGCATCCTTGCTTTTATCCTTGGGGTAAAATCAACGCGCAAGTCCTTCTCTTTTGAACAACGAATCTTCGCTGCTTATTTCCGTATAAAATATTCCAGGCTTAACTCAAATTTTGAGCATAAAAAAAGCCTGAAATACAATGCATTTCAGGCTTAATTTCAAGTCTGAAAGGCATCATTCATGGCCTTCCAAACAAAATATGTTTGTAGGCGCTTAAGTTGTTTTTCTCACGATTGTATAAAGCATGTTTTAAGCCTCCTGATATTGAAAACGTCTGCAATCATCGCTTTCAAATAAATTAATGTTTAATAAATGACACTTACTTGAACCAACAAGTAAGTGCGCACATTTTTCACATTGGTCAATAAA
>JBPOFV010000478.1:0-2373 GCA_051252335.1 Marinicella sp.
CATCCAAACAGGTTTGGTGGGTGCAGCCAGTTTGTTATCAAACCCTGCAATGGCCTTAACTTTGCCACCATCTATGCCCAACAATAAGTTCGTTATTGATGAATTGACCAGTGAAAAAGATGCAACATCATACAACAATTTTTATGAGTTTGGTTTGTCGAAATCAGCCCCCTCTGAGAAAGGCGACTCATTAATAACAGAACCATGGACTGTTGAAATTTCTGGATTGTGTGAAAAGCCTGGTCGGATTGACCTGGAGAAATTGATTAAACAGTTTCAAATTGAAGATCGCACCTATCGCATGCGATGTGTTGAAGCATGGTCTATGGTCATACCTTGGATGGGTTTTAAGCTTTCAGATTTGATCAAGTATTGTCAGCCATTAAGTGATGCTAAATATGTGTACTTCGAAACCTTGTATGACCCTAAACAAATGCCAGGTCAAAACGGACGCTCAATTCCTTGGCCATATAAAGAAGGTTTGCGCATGGATGAAGCCATGAATGAATTGACCCTGATGGCAGTTGGAATGTATGGCAAGGAGTTACCCAATCAGAATGGTGCACCTTTGCGTTTGGTCGTTCCCTGGAAGTACGGATTCAAAGGCATTAAGTCTATTGTAAAAATTCAGTTTCTTGACAGAGAGCCTGTTAATTCTTGGCAAGCCATTGCACCCAATGAATATGGGTTTTATGCCAATGTGAATCCAGAAGTTGACCACCCCCGTTGGTCACAAGCTACCGAACGCAGAATTACCGGCGGATTTTCTTTGTTCAACAGTCGTATCAAAACTCAAATGTTTAATGGTTATGGTGATTACGTATCCGCTTTGTACAGAGGCATGGACCTGACAAAGAACTTTTAATGATCAAACATATCAAGCTGTTAAAAAGCCTACTGTTCCTGTTGTGTTTAGTTCCATTAGGGATGTTGATTTATGCTGGTTTTCAAAATAACTTAACCGCTAATCCAATTGAATACATTACCCATCAAACGGGAATATGGACCTTGCGATTTTTGCTGTTAACACTGGCCATGACTCCATTGAAAATCATGACCGGTGCTGCTGTCTTTATTCGCATCAGACGCATGTTGGGCCTATTTACCTTTTTTTATTGCACTTTGCATTTGGTGATTTATTTTTGGCTAGATTTGGGTTTGGATTGGCAGTTGATCATTGAAGACATCACAGAACATTTGTATGTCACAGTGGGTATGTTGGCTTGGTTGTTAATGCTCCCAATGGCCATCACATCCAATAAAAAAATGATCAGGAAAATGGGTAAACATTGGAAAAAGTTACATCAATCCATTTATCTGGTCATTGCACTTGGGTGCTTACACTTTATTTGGCTAGTTAAATCAGACATCACAGAACCCTTGATATATACTGGAATCGGGTTATCATTGCTGCTTTTCAGGGTCATTCATTACTTAAATGGTAAAAGAACACAAAAATAGAGATCGTGTAACCAGAAGAAAACAAGCCAATATTTTATTACACATTTGTAGGGCTATTTCAGAAGCTGGCGCACCTGCACATAGGCTTGAATCCTACATGCAAGTCATCTCAGATAAATTCAAATTAACCGCCAGTTTTTTTGCCATGCCTACTGCCGTTTTGGCCAGTATAGGTGAGGATGAGTACAGCCAACGCTCTTACATGATTAAGACCAACCCTAATGACATTAATCTGAACACCTTGCATGCCATCAATGTAGTGATCAATAACTTAGAAAATGATTTGATTGACCTAGATAGTGCTCTGAAAGAAATAAAATCGATCACCAGTAAACCTGAAGTTTATCCAGATTGGTTGGTAGCTTTATGCTTTGGTGTGGTTGGTGGTGGCTTCACAACCCTCTTTCATGGTAGCTGGAATGATGTCATTGTTGCATCAATCCTGGGATTAATAACTGGTTTAATTACCATATACGGTAAGCCCTTTAAGTATTTGTCTCAGTTAATCAGTCCGTTGGCAGCCATGGCTGTAGGATTTAGCGCCATCGCAATCAGTCACTATTGGCAAACCATTGATCATTTTTTGGTTTCATTGGCAGGTTTAATTATTTTGGTTCCCGGATTAGGCATTACTGTGGCTATGCGTGAATTATCAACTGGGCATTTGGTCTCCGGCAGCAGCAGAATGGCTGGTGCTGTGACTACATTGTTTTTACTTTCCTTTGGCTTGGCATTGGGTTATTTGGTAGCACAGAGTCTATTTGGTGAAACTGATGTTCATAAATTAGCCAATGTGCCCACTTGGTTTAACTATCTGGCACTGATAGTGACAGCCTTAAGCTTTTCAGTGTTATTTAAGGCGCGTTTTGCTGACACATTCTGGATATTTTTATCGATTGGACTGGCCTATGC
>JBPOFV010000479.1:0-2366 GCA_051252335.1 Marinicella sp.
GACAAATTATGTGAGCTGATTACAATAGTGGCTTTATTTTGAAGATTTTTAATCACAGCCTTAATTGAATCAGTGGTGCTAGGATCCAAGCCTGCTGTTGGTTCATCCAACAAAATCAATTCAGGATTGCCTATCAATGCTTGAGCTATTGCACAGCGTTTCAACATGCCATGACTTAAATGTTCTGGCAGTTTGTTTTGTGCTTGCCTCAAATCTACCAGCTCTAGAACTCGCAGTGATTCCTGATGTGCAGCTTTGGCATCAAAGCCTTGTAGTTCAGCCAACATGGCCAATTGTTTTTTGATTGATAATGATTTTAAAAATCGAGCATCTTGAGGCAAAATAGTTACCCTGCCTTTTAGCGCTGCTGAATGTGCTTGGTGTCCTAAAACCTGAACATCTCCTTGTGTTGAATGAATGAAATCACAAATCAATGACATCAATGTGGTTTTACCTGCACCATTGGGCCCGATTAATCCTGTTGTGATGTTGGTCTTGATGTCGAGTGTTACATCATTCAAAGCAAATTGTTGACCATATTTTTTACTGAGGTTTTTAACTTCTATAGCTGTCATTTAAATATCTCTTCTGGCAAACATATACCAACCCAGTCCACCATATATTAATAAATAGATGGCAGCCACCACCGCAGATTTAATTAAATGCCATCCATCCATCAATAACACCCAAGGCTTGATCGAGTTTGGCAAAATCCAAGCCACCAAATCAGCCGCACCTTGCCAACGAAAACCCAATACGCCAATAATAATGACCACAATTAAGTAAAAACCAAGCCCTAACAATGCTGATAAGCCAGCAGATCCAACCAATGCTGAACACAATGACATAAAAGCGATGAATGGTAAGACATACAACATCAAAGAACCAACCACCCACAACCACTCAATTATAATTTCGCCTATATTGGCATCATTGAATAACACCACCCAAAGAGCAGCGATCAGACTGACAATGATATAGGCAGCCCAAACCAATAAGACACAACCTAAAAACCGACTGATGTAGATTTCAATGCGCTGGCAACGTGGTAACAAAAATCGTAAATATTTACTACCGATGTCATTTGCTGTTTGGTCACTGGCCGCAAACAACACAAACAATGGTGCGGTGTTTATGGCCACCAAATAGAATATGGAGAACCCAGGATTTCGATCAACGAATAATGCTTGAGCTGTTTTTTGATCAAACAACCAGGACAGAACCATGGCCCCATCAGGATTACTTAACCATTGGGTGTTGACCTTGCCTAATTTGGAAAAAATCCACATCCAAAAAACCGCGAAAAAAACCAAGAACAAAACGCCCCTGGCACTTCTGAGGGCATAGTATAAATCTTGAGCCACCAATTTTTTAATCATTTGAGTTTGCATCAGACAGGCCTAAACACAGAAACAACCTGGATTCAGGTTGTTTCTGGATAACAGTTATTATTGATTTTATTCTACGACTTCAGCAGAACCTTGACCCATTGATTTAGCGGCGATGATAGCCAACACACCACCAACAATACCCACTAAATTAGTGATACCAAAGGTCGTTATCAGCACACCAATCACCTCAGCAAGTATAGCCATTCCTCCAGCTATCATGATAAATTGAGCTTTTTTGTTGGTGAATAAAAACACGGCACCTGCTATCAGAATACCTACACTCACCAATAAAAATACCCCAAAGGCCATAAAGCCCATACCGCTGCCACTGACTTCGCTGGTGACTCGCTCCATTTCAGCCTTTTCGGCATCTGTCATTTGCGATTGCATCATCTCTGTAGTGGCTACATCACTTAAGCTTGAAGTGGCAGCACCACCACCTAGATAAGCCAAGCCAGCAAACAGATTAAACACGGCTGCAATAATCAGAATTACTCCTGCTGCTATTTTCATATTTTCTTCTCCCGTAATTATTATTGTACAAGGACATACAAGTCCTAGAATCAAATTTTAGGGCTTGCTCACCTTGTGTTTATTTATTTTATCACAGCTTTTTACCTGCTGCTGTAAAAGTAAGTGCACATTTTTTACCACAAAATGCATTCATCACTTTCATTTATTCAAAATCATCTGCAAAAATCAAGTCATCAAAAGTGGTATTCCAATGTCGCAACAATTGCCTGAATGCTTCAGGTTTAATGACTGATGGCAACTGACCTGCTTGGTCTACTTGGTTAACACCATGACAGCCACCACAAGCCCTGATTTCACCTGGTTGGAAAGAAATCCAATAACGCTCTCTGACCACCGCTTCCTCAGTAGGTGACAATGACTGCCAACTCATGGCACGTCTGGCCGGTACTAAAAATGCCACTGAGCCATCAGGAAAAATATCTGCGCTACCCGGGGGTGCAT
>JBPOFV010000480.1:0-2363 GCA_051252335.1 Marinicella sp.
GAGTTTGTTGCGCTCTGTCATAATAAACCACCCCATCAACCATGGTTTTTTCAGCTTTGGCATATATGGATAGCGGGTTGTCAGACCACAGTACCAGGTCGGCGTCTTTACCAGCTTTGATGCTGCCCATTCGATCATCTAGGTGCAGCAGTTTAGCTGGGTTCAAGGTAACCATTTTCCAAGCATCTTGCTCAGACAAGCCACCGTATTTAACTGTTTTTGCGGCCTCTTGGTTCAAACGCCTAGACATTTCACCTGAATCTGAATTGATGGCTGTGACCACTCCTGCATCATTCATCAATGCAGCATTGTAAGGAATGGCATAGTTAACTTCCCACTTGTAGGCCCACCAGTCGGCAAAAGTTGATCCGCCCACACCATGTTTATGCATTTTATCAGCCACTTTATAGCCTTCGAGAATATGGGTGAAGGTGTTGATATTAAAATTAAAGTCATCCGCCACATGCATCAGCATATTGATTTCTGATTGGACATATGAGTGGCATGATACAAAGCGATCCTGATTGACCACTTCTAAGGTCGCTTCCATGGCCAGATCTTTTCGTGGAGCCGTGGCTTTCTTTTTCGCACTTTTGCTTAATTTATTGTAATCAGACCATGCTTTCTCATAAGCTTTGGCTTGCGTGAAAGCATCTCTGAAGACTTGTTCCACACCCATTCTGGTCTGTGGGTAACGGATGGATTGATTGTTGCTAGAACGTTTTACATTTTCACCCAATGCAAACTTGATGAATCCATCAGCATCATCAATCAACATATCTGCAGCACTGTCCATACCCCATTTATATTTTACCAAGGCAGATTGCCCTCCAATTGGGTTAGCAGAACCGTGTAGTAATTGTGCAGCAGTGACTCCGCCTGCTAAGTTTCGATAAATATTCACATCATGAGGATTGACCACGTCTTGCATTCTGACCATAGATGAATTCACAGCAACATCATTAACTGCCAATAAAGCAATGTGTGCATGTTCATCAATAATACCACTGGTTAAATGTAAGCCAGTACCATCAATTTCACGGCCCTTAGAGCCAATAGAGAGGTCTTTACCTATGCTTTTAATTTGTCCATCAATCACCAGTACATCAGTTTCACTTAAGATGCCAGCATCTTCATTGGTCCAAACTGTGGCGTTTTTTATCAACACAGAATCATTTGAATCGATTGCGTGTAAGCCATAAGCTGAAAACGGTTTAGGTATGTCTGGAATTGATTTTGAATCATTGGCATGAGCTTGGTCATCATTTTCAACAACCTCTATGGCACCAATTCGCTTAATTTGCCAAGCGTCGTGGTCCATTGAAGTCAACTGTCGGTTATTAATTACCGCAAAATAAGTGTGCTTATCATCGTCTTCTTTGACGGTTAAATTTACAAAATTGCCATCATGGCTGAATTGATATTTGTTTTTATCTTCATCATTTAGAGGGGCTAATTTAACCTTTCCTTTATCCAGCTCAAGATTAAATTCAAATGCTTTATCAGCATGAGTGAGTTGGTAATGACCCGAATGAACCAATGGTAAGCCTTTAACTGTGTAATTCTGACCAGCCACCCAAGATTCAGCAATTTGAGTACCAGCATCTAGCAGTGGACCATTGCTGACAATAAAATTGGCATAGTTGCCTTTTTGTAATGAGCCTAAATCAGATTGGCCCAAAATTTTAGCAGGAACTGTCGTTAAAGCAGCAATCGCCGCTTTCTCACTGAGTCCATGTTTATGTGCTTTTCTCAAATCTTTAATAAAACTGTCTAAGCCTTTTGCTGGATCACTTGGTATGAGTGCAAATTCAACGCCGTTATGTTCTAACAATGCTGGATTATAAGGGGCCAGTTCCCATGCTTTTAAGTCTTTGTAATCAATGTTCCAAATATCCAATTCATCATGAATGGCAGGCGCTTTAGGAAACGACAATGGCACAATCAAGGTTTGTTTGCTGTCTTTAATGGCTTGTAAGTTCTGGTATGAATCTGCAGCTGTCTTAACCACAAATTTGGTATTTGTTTCAGTGGCCAACTTATGTGCCAGAACACTTTCTTGCCAACTTTCGACACTGATTATTTTAGGTAATTTTTGATGTTTGTTTATGGCTGCAAGATCTAAGTCAGTCATTTCATTTTGTTGGCTGTACCAGTCAGCATCGAGTGCAGTTTGTCTTAGCAGTGCCATTGAACCCATCAGTGAAATAGGGTAATTCTGTTTCGAAGTTCCTTTATCGAATGAGTAATGTTGTGCGGCATGTGGACTGATGATATTCAACTCTTCAGCTTGGTCAGAAACATGAGTCAAAACCGATGTACCTTGCATGATGCCATCATGTCTGTGACTCAGTGCTGTGGTG
>JBPOFV010000481.1:0-2362 GCA_051252335.1 Marinicella sp.
AACCAATATATGTCATATAACTAAGGTGTAAACGCCACCGAATAATTTGTTTTTTGTTAAATGACACTTGTTTGGCTTTGAATCGTGGTTGGTTTTGCCAACATTATCACATTTTCAGCCCTGTTTCAGTCTAAAATATTTAAGCACAATTAAAATACAACGGGGACTTATGAAGAACAAAAACATACCAAGAAGGCAACTGTTGGCAGGTGGTATGGCAACAACCTTATTAGCTGCATTACCCATGACAGCAAGTACATCTCAAGCCAGATCAAATATAAATGGCCAAGCGAAATCAAGCAGAAAAGTTGGACCTGACTTGGTGGGCTCAATAAAAGCAGCTCCATTACCAGAACAATCATTTGCCCACATGGTTTATGGTCGGCTTGGGTATGGCATTACACCTGGTGAGTTTGATGAAGCAAGTTTTCTTGCCTTAGGTGGCGATGATGCCTCACGTCTAAGCCAATTTGTTGATCAACAATTAGCAGGTGGTGCTGATCCAGAACTAGATGCTCGCATTGCAGATGCAGGAAATTATGAGACTTTAAATAAATCATTAACTGAAATGTGGCAGGATTATCACATTGGTGCTGCGAGCCAATATCGACCTATATATGAAATGAAACGTTTGAAGTTTCTTCGAGCCACTTACACTTTGTATCCTTTAAGAGAGCGCATTGCCGACTTTTGGCATGATCATTTCAGTTTAAATGGAGATGATTATTATGCTCGGTCCACCATGACAAGTTGGGATCGAGATGTGATCAGAGGGCATATGATTGGCAATTTTCATGATTTTTTGTTGGCCACAGCTCAGCATCCAGCGATGTTATATTACTTAGACAATTGGAGTAATTCTGATTCGGAGCCGAATGAAAACTATGCGCGAGAAATGATTGAATTACATACCCTAGGTGTTGAGAATTATTACGGCCTGGGATTACAGTCTGAACCCAACCTGATCCCTGTAACAGAGTCGGGTGGACCTTGGCCCGCCAGTGGTATGATTCAAGAAAAATATGTTGATAATGATGTTTATGAAGCAACCCGTTGTTTGACCGGATGGCATGTCAATGACTCAACCAGTAAAGGAGATACTGGTGAGTTTTTCTATGATGATGACAGGCACGATCGATTTCAAAAGTCATTCCTGGCTGGCGGGTTTGTCAATATTCCAGCCAATCAACAAGTACAAGATGGTTACGATGTGATTGAAATGTTGGCTTATCATCCAGGTACAGCCAAACACATTGCTGGTAAGTTGGCACGCTTTTTTATCTCAGATGAGCCACCACAATCTGTTATTGACGATGTGGCTGCTGTTTTTTATGACAACCGCACGGCCAGTAATCAACTGGAATTGGTATTTAAGGCTTTGTTCAATCATGCTGATTTCGCAGATCCTACACATTGGCAAACAAAACTAAAGCGTCCATTTGACTCAGTTGTATCGGCCATGCGAGTCTGTGAAGCAGATTTCACAGTTATGCCTGATGACTCTGACAGTAACTCAATGGAGTATCGCATGGATGATACAGGGCATTACCCATTTGAGTGGCAAGCACCTGATGGCTACCCAAGTCGATCAAATTATTGGATGAGTTCAACTGCATTAATTCAAACCTGGAAAACCGTTGATTGGATGATCGATGAAAGAGATTCCTCAGACGAATATCGCTTTCCTATCAGAGTCAGAACTGTGAATGAATTCCAAAGTATCCAAAGCCAATTAACCCCAGAAAATATGTTGTCATTTTGGATGACTGAAATATTTGATACCACACCTAGTGGAGGCTGGATTGGTGATACGGTTTTTGAATCAATTATTGGGTTTTTGGTTCAGCAGCCAGAAGATGGTTCATTTCCACCTTGGCATCGAAGTTTAACTATACCTTTTGAAGACCTAGAAGAAAATTCATGGCCATATCGTTGGCATGAAAGGCTCAGGGGAATGGTGAGTTTAATTCTGGCTTCGCCATACTTTATGCAACGATAAGAGGAGTTGATAATGAAAAATATTAAAAGAAGAACATTTTTACAGTCAACTGCCATGTTAGGTGCTTTAACTGGTGTTAAAGTGGCCAGAGCCAGTGGTGGATCAAGTCCAACAAATCAACCCATCATTATTGACTTATTTATGCGTGGTGGCATGGATGGACTCAATGTGATTCCGCCTATTGCTGAACCCCATCGAGGATTCTATGAGTCACTTAGACCTGATTTACAAATACCCTTGGTTAATACAATAGATGATTCAAGTGACCCAGGTAACCCAGATCTAAACAATGCCATTTTAGATGTAGGGGAAGAATTTGGTTTTCACCCTGGAGCGCATGGTTTACGAGACTTGAATAATGAT
>JBPOFV010000482.1:0-2361 GCA_051252335.1 Marinicella sp.
TCAATCGATCATGTAAACTTTGACCGGTGTCATGGGGGCGAATATCAGTTGGATAACTATGAAAGACTGGGCCAGTATCTAAGCCAGCTTCCATTTGCATGATCGCAACTCCAGTGACTTCATCGCCGGCGAGAATGGCACGATGTATGGGGGCAGCTCCTCGCCAACGAGGTAATAAAGAAGCATGGATGTTCCAGCAGCCGTGTAAGGGTAGGTCTAAGATGTTTTGAGGAATGATCAACCCATAGGCGACCACCACCATCAGGTCCGCATTTAAGCCAGCAATTAAATCAACCACTTCTGCTGTCTTTAAACTTTTGGGTTGATAAACGGGTATGTCATGTTTTTCCGCTTCAATTTTAACCGCGGTTTTTTGCATTTGTTGTCCGCGACCTTTGCGTTTGTCTGGTTGGGTAAAGACTGCTTTTACATGAAAGCCAGCTGCCACCAGATCAGCCAATGGTGGCACTGAAAACTCAGGGGTTCCACAAAAAATAATATTCATCGGACTTACATGTCCTCCAGTGGTAAGGAAATTTGAGACGGTTTGATACTGCCTTCATCATGGAATATACGTTTGTATTCAGCTCGAGAAACTGAGACATAACGTTCGTTGCCACCAATTTGAATTTGTGCTCCAGATTTGATGGCCTTACCTTGATCATCGATTCGCACCACCATAGTCGCTTTTTTGCCTGTATGACAAATGGTCTTGAGCTCACGTAATTCATCAGCCCAAGCCAATAAATATTGACTGCCTTCAAACAACTCACCTTGAAAGTCTGTTCTTAATCCATAGGCCAATACTGGGATGTTCATTTTATCAACTATTTCAGTCAATTGGTAAACTTGAGCCTTACTTAAAAATTGAACCTCATCAACCAATATGCAATCGACTGGATCTTGCTTTTTCACCAAGTCATATATATTTTCTGATTGATTAAATATGATTGATGGCGACTCGATACCAATTCTTGATTTAACCACACCCTTCCCAAAGCGATCATCCAATGAGGATGACAATATCAAGCTTTTCATTCCGCGCTCACGGTAGTTGTGGCTGGACTGAAGCAAATGTGTGGTCTTGCCGGCATTCATTGCAGAATAGTAAAAGTAAAGTTTGGCCATGCAGTCAAATCAATTAAAACGTGACATTTTAACAGAGAATGTGGCAAAAATTGTATGTGCAATCAAGCATTCAAATGTAATGATGGTAGCCATGGTGAGATTCAGAATAATTCAGCTGTTATGACATCACAATTCAATTACTGCTAAACAAAATGCAGCATTGATGCTAATATAATAAAGGTGTGTTTGAACTCATATTTAATGAAAGTATGAATTAAATTGGAAAAGAAACTTCGCTCAATACCAGTTATTTTATTCGCATTAATTGTGATATGGGTGGTTGTGGCTGCCATTATTTATCAGAATTACCGTGCAAAAGTTGTGCTCCAACTGGATGGCCAAATGACCTTATTGGCCAATCACCCATGGCTTGAACGGTTACAAACGCATTCAACTTTAACAAAATCTCAATCGGTGACAACATTACCTGCTGATTTTCCAATGGTACAAAATGGACCGTTCTTTGGTGTCTTATTCGATCAATCACAAGTCAATGATGACGAGTATATTTGGTTTATCAATAGACAACCCATGCCTTCCGATGCACTGATGTTGGCTGATGTCCGTGCTAAATTAGCTGGCCACATGGGCGAAGCGTCAAGTCAAGTGATACCGATTGAAGCCAGTCAGTCATCATGGCGAGTTTTGCTTCAACCCATGGCCGACAATCAAACAGGATTTGTTGCTATATTGGCCAATGTTGATAACTTGTTGTTAGTTCATGCAAGTCTGTTGTTGTGGTTGTTCTTGTTGATGGCATTGTTGGTTGGGATTTCGTATTGTATTTTTCAATGGCGGTTTAAACACCTCAAGTCAAGGTGGATGCAGCTTATCAAAAAAGCCAGGATCGATGAGTTAACAGGTTTACCAAACCAACAACAATTGTTGAGAGATTTGGACGGTGTCAAACACACCAACCTGGCCTTTTTGAAGATTCATAACTTTAACAGCATACTCAATAATTATGGCCCAGCGGTAACTGACAATGTTATTCGGCAAGTTTCAGCTGTGCTTTCAAATTTTGAGCACCCTTTACTAAAAAAACCATCCTGTTATCATTTACAACCGGCTGTTTTTGCCATCTTAGAAGATCAAGAAATCAGTTATGAAGGCATTGCAGCCATCACCAAAAGTTTGGTTAAGTCGATTATCACAACACCCTACCAAGTCAACGAAGGTGAATATGTCTCTGTTAATTTAACCACGGGTGCAGTTCGACAAAACCAAGATGCA
>JBPOFV010000483.1:0-2360 GCA_051252335.1 Marinicella sp.
TTCAATGAGTTTTTCTACCACTGCTATGGTGTCAGAATAGAGTACCACGGGGTCTTTTGAGCCGTGGATGATCATTAAAGGGTCTTCTAGACCATTGGTATGGTATAGCGGTGATTGTTGTTGGTAACGTTCTGGCTGGTCGCTGCCAGTGGGTTCTCCCATCACCCACATTTGACCTGGGTAGGCATGGGCTACATTGGTGGCAGGTGCGCCAGCAATGCCTGCTGCATAGACACCAGGTTTTTTGAATAATGACATCATGGTCATCAGTCCGCCATAGCTTGAACCCCAAATGCCCACTCGGTCGGCATCAACATAGCCTTCATTGATTAAATATTGTACGCCACTGTGTAAATCTTCGATATCGATCACACCGTAACTATGGCGTAGACCTTGGTTGTGAATTCTGCCTTGGCCCCAGCTGCCACGCACGTTGACATTAAGAATGATGTAACCTTGTGATACCAAGTACTGGTCTAATCCCCAAGTGGGGTGTGAGGTTCTTCCTCCGTATTGATTTCTGACACTGTCCGAGTATACAGATCCCACAATAAGCGGGTATTTAATCTTGGGGTCATAGTCAGCTGGCATGCTTAAGCGCCCGACTAAATTAGTACCATCTAAATGGCTCTTGAACTCAATGTAACTGATATCTGCCCAGCTCAATTGGTGAAAATTGGGTTGAGGTGAGTGAGTCACTTGAGTGGTTTGTAGGTCTTTGAGATCAATCACATACAACTCCAATGGCTTGTCATCACTGGAGAATGAAGTCACCGCATAGCCTGTATTGGACAGGCTAAACTGATGGGTTCCAGAATCTGAAGGACTGATTCTACTGATCTGTTTATCGCTTAGATTAACTCGGTAAATTTGGCGTTCTGATAAATAGGATTTATTGGCGGTGAAATAAACGCTGTGAGTGGAGTGGTCGACAGTAAATGAAGCAATTTCCCACTCGCCTTGGGTCAAAGCTTCGGGTTTTGAATGGGCTGATTTTTGATGATATAAATGCAAGTAGCCATCTTTATCGGTCAATATGATTAAGCCATCATCATTGGGAGCCCATGCCACTTGCCAATCAGGTCTTAAGTGTTTGGCATCGAATTCGTGATAAAACGCTTCACTGGCCCCGCTGGCTACGTCGTAAACTTTGACTGTGTGGTTTTTTACCAGTAAATCTGAGCTGTTGATGAAAATGGATTGGCCATCTGCCGATAAGCCATAATCCCAAATATAGTCTGCTTCATTGCTGCGTTTAAAAAGTTGCTTTTGCTGACCGTCTAAACTCACTAAACCCAGCTGAAACAACGCTGTTGGCTCGCCAGGAAAAGCCCTCATGACTTGATATTTTTGTGGTTTGGTATTGGCATCAAAATAGATGTCACGTTCGGGCAGGGGGCTGTTATCTGTCAGTTTATAGACCAGTTTTTCGCTGTCCTTGGACCAAACGAAACTTTCAACATAAGATTTTTCATGATCACGTTCAAGCAACAAACGTGATTGACCAAAGTTGGACCTATCTGTGCTTCGCACCCACAGTGAGCCCTGAGCAACAAAGGCCAAACTTTTACCGTTAGGAGAAACTGACAGATTTCTGATACTCGTTTTGTTTGATTCAACGATTTGAGCTGAGTTTTTTTTATTTTTAACATACATTTGTCCATTTAAAACATAAGCAAATTCTGTTGGTTTGTCATTCAGCCATACCACTTCACTGATGCCAGGAAGTCCGCCGGCGTGTTTTTGTTCATCACTGACTTCATTGATGTGATGGGTTAACTGCTGCTTCTTGCCAGTTATTATTGAATAACTCCAAACATCTCTAAATGTATAGCCTTCATCGTTCCATAAAAATAGCAGTTCATTACCCTCACTGGACCAGACTGGTTTTATAGGTGTGGTGCCTATGATACTTTGGTTGGCATAGAGGGTGTCTAAATCATAAGTCTGCCTCAGGTTATTTTTGTGTTGATTAGATACGGTTTGGCAAGCGGTCAGAATTATCAACTGAATTATGATCACAATAAACTTCCAGAACTTTAATTGGTACATGCTTGATTACCCTTTTTACCTTAAATATTCAGATAAGAATACCACATGTTATTTTGTAACCAAAGCCACCATTCAAGCATAAATTTTTTACAAGCTGTTATGTGGAACAGGCAGGTGCGAACAATTCGATGATTCAGTAGAAATTTCTTAGGTGGTACAAAACAAGCCTGCGTCAGAACGCAAGCTTGTTTTTACTTAGGCCATTATTTTAGATTGAATTGGAAGCCGGTTTGAATGTGTTGAACAGGTGCCATTAAACTTTGATTTTTTAAGTTTAATTCTGAAACTACAAAAGGGGCTGTTAAGCC
>JBPOFV010000484.1:0-2360 GCA_051252335.1 Marinicella sp.
GCATCAATGATGTAATCCTGGCCTGATTTATCTGGAGCATCAAAGGCCACTTCGTCCAGAATCTTTTCCAGGACTGTATGTAATCGTCTGGCACCAATGTTTTCTGTTTTTTCATTGACTGACCAAGAAATTTCAGCAATCCGCTTGATACCATCCTCTGTGAACTTCAAGCTCACTTGTTCTGTTCCTATCAAAGCACGGTATTGTTCAGTTAATGAATGTTCTGGCTCAGTTAAAATACGCTCAAAATCACCGCTGGTTAAAGCCCTTAATTCAACACGAATCGGTAATCGACCTTGTAACTCAGGAATTAAATCTGAAGGTTTGCTTAAGTGAAAAGCACCAGAAGCGATGAATAATATGTAATCGGTTTTAATGGGTCCATATTTTGTGTTCACCACAGACCCCTCAATCATGGGTAATAAATCTCGTTGTACACCCTCTCTTGATACCTGTCCTGACCCACCCATACCACCACTTTTGGCAACTTTATCTATTTCATCAATAAAAACAATGCCATTTTGTTCCGCTTGGCTCAACGCCTGTTGTCTGATCTCATCTTCATTGATTAATTTTTGCGCCTCTTGTTCAGCCAATATAGGCAAAGCTGCTTTGATGGTTAACTTTTTCGTTTGTTGTTTCTTTTTACCCAAGTTTTCAAACATACCTTGTAACTGGTCAGTCATTTCTTCCATGCCTGGCGGACCCATGATATCAACACCTAAATTCATGTTAACCTTAATTTCGATCTCCTTATCATCCAATTTTCCATCACGTAAACGCGTTAAAAATTTGGCTCGTGTGGCACTGTCATCAACTGTTTCACCAGGGATGGTGGCTTCTCTTTTTGGTAACAAATAGTCCAAAACCCTTTGCTCTGCGGCGTCTTCAGCTTTCTTGGTGACTTGTTTCATGGCTGCTTCACGGGTGCGTTTCATAGACGATTCAACCAGGTCTCGAATGATTGACTCAACATCTTTACCTACATAACCCACTTCGGTGAATTTAGTGGCCTCCACCTTAATAAATGGCGCATCAGCTAAAATAGCCAAGCGTCTGGCTATTTCCGTTTTACCGACACCAGTGGGGCCTATCATTAAGATGTTTTTAGGTGTGATTTCTTTGGCCATTGCATCATCTAATTGCATGCGGCGCCAACGATTACGTAGGGCAACAGCAACAGAACGTTTGGCATTGTGCTGACCAATGATGTGTTTGTCTAATTCTTGAACGATTTCTCTGGGAGTCATGTTTGACATAATAATTCCTTTATAAATCCAATGTTTCGATGGTTTGGTTGCGGTTGGTGTAAATACAAATATCTGCTGCTATATTCAAAGCTTCTTTAACCAATTTTTCAGCCGGTAATTTGGTGTTGTTGATCATGGCCAAAGCTGCAGCTTGGGCGAAGGGGCCACCTGATCCGATGGCAATCAAGCCGTGTTCAGGCTCAATCACGTCGCCATTGCCAGAAATAATTAATGATGTGGTTTGATCAGCCACAGCCAACAAAGCCTCTAAACGACCAAGCCTGCGGTCAGTTCGCCATTCTTTGGCCATTTCTACTGCAGATCGGACCAAATGACCTGAATGTTTCTCAAGCTTGGCTTCAAACACTTCAAATAAAGTAAAAGCATCTGCTGTAGCACCAGCAAATCCTGCCAGCACCTCATTGCGATACAGTCTTCTGACTTTTCGTGCATTTGATTTCATAACGGTGTTGCCCAAAGTAACTTGACCGTCACCGCCAATCACCACTTGTTTGTCATCTCTGTAGCTGACAATGGTGGTACCTCTGTAATTGTGCATGGATTCTTTCATTTATGATGTTTGCTGAGTGATAAGCCCATTAAATGGGTTTTAACTGGCAAATTTCAATTGTTTGAGTAAAACTTAATTAATCTGTAGACAAAAAAAACACCCAAACCGAAACGGTGGGTGTTTTGAATAAAACCTGTTTGGCTTATGTGCGCCTTATTACCAACCTCTGTTGCGTTTAGACTTCCTGAATCTGCGATTTCTGGCACGGCTAACTGCTTCTTGGTCTTTGATACCTGACCAATCTTCCAAGGTGAATGGTCCATTCTTGGCATAAACCAATCTGGCACGACAAAAATCTTTAAACTCCATCATTTCATCTTCAACTGCATCCATGGTGCCATCGATCACAATACAATCATCCACATAGCCAATACCCGGAATGTGATCTGGAATCACGTCATTGTCATCAATGAAATATTTAATTGTGGCATTGATTTTTTCTTTGTTGCTGTCCTCGATAACCCAAGTCTTGTCTTCAACCATGCTGAGCATCATCTGTAAACAACCTACTTGGTCAATTACATAACCATCATTTACAC
>JBPOFV010000485.1:0-2357 GCA_051252335.1 Marinicella sp.
TTTCAGTATTGGCTATTATGGGTATCAATACACAATGATACTTTTATGTCAGGAGAATAAGCAATGAAATATGTTTCCCTCATGATTTGTTTGATTGGACTTGTTGCATGTTCTTCAAATCCATCCATCGAGCGCACACATTACCAAGATTATGAACAACAAGTTGGTTTTACTCAAGTGATACAAGTAGGTGACAGGCTTATTATATCTGGCGTGGTTGCACCAGGTCCGGACATGGAACAGGCAGTCACTATGGTTTATTCCTCAATAAAATCAATTTTGCAGAAACACGGTGCTACGATGGGCGATGTCATCAAAGAAAATTTATACACAACAGATATGGCAGCGATGCGAATGCAAACGGCAACCAGAAAAAAATACTTTCCAGAAGGGTTTTACCCAGCAGCAACTTGGGTAGAGGTTCAAGGACTGTATTTGCCTGAGTTCATATTAGAAGTTGAGGTTGAAGCATTCATTACA
This sequence comes from Marinicella sp., assembly GCA_051252335.1. Taxonomy (GTDB): domain Bacteria; phylum Pseudomonadota; class Gammaproteobacteria; order Xanthomonadales; family Marinicellaceae; genus Marinicella. The sequence goes on from JBPOFV010000485.1 coordinate 481, forward strand.
GCTGAAGAATGACTTTAACTGTATTGAATTAAAAACAGTTCTTCATTCATCAAGTTTGGCTCAAATGATTTTGGCATACAAATTGCGCTCCTCTTTACCCCAGGTCTCAGTCGAATGTTGCTTGGCTTTTTCAGCCAATTCTTTGGCTAATTGAGGTTTATTTTGATGGTATAACTTAAAGGATTCTAATAAATCTATTTGCCACCAATCAAGCTCAAACAAATGCAATTCATCCAGTACTTCTTCAAAAGCTGCAAATTCATTTTGATTGATATGAAGGTGAGCAATCTTAATTAAATTTTGCGCTATGTTGGCTTCATAACCTAACTGACGTTCAATGTTAATCTCTTCTCGGTAGGCTTTGATTAATTGATCAGAAACCTCTTTATCGATGTCATCTTGGTCATGTTCTAGCATGAAAAGTTTAAGTTCACTGAGGCGGTATTGGGCTTGTAAGTCCAAGTTATCGCTCTCGTTTTTATAATTCTCAATCCATTCAAGCAATTGAGTTTTGTCACCCTTGAGGTATGCGATTTGATGGCGCTTCAACTGCAGCGTATCTACTTGACCTTTGCGTAGAGGCTTGTCTCTGGCTGGCATGAGGTTAATTTTTTCTAAGGCCAAGTCATAGTTCATTTGTTTGAACAAAGTATTGATTTCTTGATTCTTCCAACCACGGGTTTTTCTATCTTGCTGCAAGGATTCTGATTGAACAATCGCTTCTTGAATCATAGCCAATGCTTCGGTGTATTTGCCTTCATTGATGAGGACTTGAGATCGCATTGATTGACTGTCCAATCTACCCAAATCATCATCCACCTTCTCGCTTAATTGAAAAGATTGGTCGACAATTCGATGGGCTTTTTCCCAATTACCTTTTAGATTTTGAACGCGTGCCCGGATATTTAAGACTTTAGCCGCTTGTCGATTTAAGTTGGCACCTTCATATAGTTGGTAGGCTTCAGCAAAGATAGTTTCAGCTTTATCAAAATTATTCATATAAAACTCTAACTGACCCTTTAAATAAATATTATTGATGTTTGGAGGAAGGTCTAAGCCGTTCCTTGATTCAATTGATTTGGCCAACCAAGCCCTGGATTTATCAAAATCTTTTTTGTCTTTATAAATCCAAGCAATATTACTGGCAATTTTTTCCTGGTAATCTCGGTTACCACTTTCTTTAGCTATCTCATAAGCATTTGAATAGTATTCAATTCCTTTCTCATGATCTGATTTTTGCATATAAGAAATACCCATGGCGTTATTAACACCAGCTTCTAAATCTTTGTCATTCAGAATTTTCGGGATGTCTATAAGTAGTTTTTCAAGCGATGCTATGGCTTCATCATATTTGCCCAGTTTATTTGAAGTTAATGCATATTGATAACGAGGCCAAAACAAATCTGGCTCTTCTTTAATCACCAAGCTGAAGTATTCTCGGGCTGCCTTTGCATCACCTTCTAAGCGATGAGATACGCCACGGGCATATAATTCATTGGTGAATATATTATCTGAAATCGCTTTAAATTTAGGTGTTGCAATTGATGAGTTTGGCAGTTTGTTGGTGATTTGATTCACCATCTTTTGAGTTAAATTTGTGGGGTTGTCTCCAATCAACTCTATCACATCTTGTTTTCCTTTGGGGTGATAGACAGAGTAGCTCAACTTAAATTGGTCATCATCTGCATTTTCCAACATGGAAAAAACCAAATGAGTGGCTTTGAGTTGATCTTTTAAAGAACTGACTTGTGCATCAGCTACTTTAAAACCGTCATTAATTTCGAATTCTGATACTCGGGATGAGGCACCATTAGAAATTGTGTCAATGCTGTTATCTGCTTGAATCATTTGTACAGCTAAGCTCATTAAGCCCAAAG
>JBPOFV010000486.1:0-2345 GCA_051252335.1 Marinicella sp.
AAAAAACCAAAGCACTGGATCTTTTGACAAGCAATTACAAGAACAATTATTGGCTCAAAACATCAATCTTCATTTGACTCAAAGTGAAATATTTTTAACCCAGGTCAGTAATGGTAATGACTCATTTGACAGCCAAGCAGCAGCCCAGCGTTTATTGTTTTCCAATCGAATGTTTAAACAAGCTTTGGTAAATCATGACAGTCAATTTACCCACCAAATTCTTCAAGATTTGGAACCCATATTATTGGAGCATGCAAATGGTTCTCCAAGCAATTCCACTCAATCCCATGGCAACCAACCCCAAGTCAATCAAGCTGGTGTTAATTGGGTCAGTGACAATAAAGCCACTGATTTAATGTTTCAAATCAAAGCAATGAAACAACAATTGTCCCAGAAGAATGACATTATTTAGGAGCACAAAAATGCTAAAGAAAATAAAAAATACCTTTTTAATTGGACTGATGCTATGTCAAACAAATGCTTATGCAGCAGACAAGGACAGAAATAATAACTCTGACCATAACAGTAAAGAAGCTTATGAGTTAGGCCAAATGGCCATGCAAAGTAAAGACTGGCGGGATGCCATTGAGGCTTTCCGCGAAGCTGGTAAAGGCCGAAAACTTAAAACGGCAGCAAACTATTGGCAAGCCTATGCTCATTATCAAGTAAAACAAAAAGCTCAAGCCAAAAGACTGTTAGAAAGACTGATTCGAAACCATCCTGATAGCCAATGGGTAGACGATGCCAAGGTGTTGTTGTTTGAAAATGGTGATGGTGGTGAGCATGCTTCCTATCAAGGTGCATTGGATGAAGAACTTAAGTTGTTCACCTTGCAACAGATCATGTTTAACAAGCCTGAAAAAGCCTTGCCAAGGGTTTATCAGATGCTAGAAGAATCTGAATCAGAACGGGTCAAAATGAATGCATTACAATTATTGGGTATGAGCAATCAAGATGATGTTGTTGATTATTTGATTCGCTTTGTTGATAGAGAAAAAAGCGAAGAATTAAAACACAAAGCCATTCAAATGTTGAGCTTACGTTATGGAGAAGCGAACCGCAAAAAACTGGCCAATCTGTATGATCGCACTCAAAGCAGAGACCTCAAAGCTGCCATCATTCAGGGCTTTATACATCACGATGACAACCAAGAATTGATACGACTTTTACAGCATGAAAAAGATGAAGAGTTGAGTTTAGCTTTGGTCCAAATGTTAGGCATAAAGGGCGAGTCAGCTGCATTGAAAGACATGTATAAATCAGCTCAAGGTGAAAAGAGACGCGCCATATTAGAAGCTTTGGCATTATCGGGAGATGCCAGTTATTTATATGATGTTATTGACAACGAAACTGATCAAGACATCAGAAACCAAGCCATCCACTCATTGATTATGGTTGATGATGAAAACATGGGAGATTACTTGGCTAAATTGTATTCAAAAGCAGACAGTGACTCGGAAAAAGACGTCATAGCCAGTGTGTTTATTGCCACTGATGTTGAAGCTGATGTGATCATTGATATTTTAAAGAATGAAGACAGTACTGAACGCAAACACAGCTTATTGAGTACGCTGATGGCGATGGATTCTGTAGAAGGCTTAAGGCAGGTATATGAGTTTGAAAGTGACCAAGAAACCAAGGCGGCCATCATACGACTGCTGGGAGCGATGGATGCCACTGATGTGTTGATGGGCATGTATAAAAACGATTCAAGTTTAGCGAATAACAGGTCGTTTTTTGAAGCCTTTGGCATGTCTTCAGAACGTTTGAATGAAGACTTTCTGATGGATCGATTCAAAGCAGGAAATAATGAAGTTAAAGCGGGTGTCTTACAGGCTTTCTTAATGCAAGACAATTCTGATGCCATGGTTAGATTGCTGAAAGATGAACAGGACCATGAAGTGAAAAAAATGATCATTAAGATGATAGGAATCACCAATCCAGATGCCTTAATTGATGCCATTGAAGATTAAGTCACTATAAAAAATACGATTAAATATCGCGTTTGAATCAAGATTCAGCGCAAACCGGAGAATAACATGAAACAATTATTAGCGATAACAATGGGCTTAGCTGCAACCGTTTTTACCACAGCACAAGCACAACCGTTTTCAAACCTAGATACTCAGCTGGTTGAGACCAGTATTAAACAGCTCCATAAACAAGATGGTTGGTATGCATACAGTGTACCAGCCGCTGATGATACAGCCTCTATGTGTTGTTTTAACCAAGGTGAGCAGACAGTTTGTGACTTGAATGAAGCCTCTTTTGGGTATGGTTCCAGTAACAAAAGTCCAGACACGGAAACCATCCATGTATTTGTTCATGTTGATGATGGCCAAGTC
>JBPOFV010000487.1:0-2334 GCA_051252335.1 Marinicella sp.
GATGATAATGCTTTTGATCGAAGTATTAAATCACGTACGTTTAATGACGCTAAAGTTACCGCTCATCATGCCATTATCCCAAAACCTAAAAAAGCCGACTTTTCTGTTTTAAATAAAAATGAAGTGGATCTTTATAATTTGATCGCAACAAAGTATCTGCAGCAGTTTCTACCAATGTTTAAATATCATGAAAATAAAATGGTTATATCATCTGGAAAGTTTCATTTTTCTTCTACTAACCGTTCAGTAAATGAAATTGGTTTTAAGTCAATTGGAATGAAAAATGATTTGGTGCATGGTCCAATATTTAACAACTATTCAAAGGGTGATGTTGTTGATATCAAGTTATCTATTTCGGCCAAACAAACCAAGCCCCTGCCCCTTTATACCTATGATACTTTACTCTCTGAATTGCCCAGGATAGCTAAATATGTGAAAAACGAGAAACTTAAAGATTTGTTGATCGAAAAAGACAAAGACAAACCTGATGAACATGGCGGTATTGGAACCGCCCGGACTCGTGATGTCATTTTAACAAATTTGATATCACGAGGATTTATGAAAGAAAAAGGTAAGTCTTTAATTCCCACCAAAACAGGTGTTGAACTCATTAATCATTTACCTGATGAAATAACTTCACCAGACATGACTGCCCTTTGGCATGAACAGTTTAAGCAAATTGAAAGTGGTGACAAACAGATTGATGAATTCTTAAATTCTGTCTATAGTTTTTGTGATTCTCATATTAAATCTACTAATCAATTAAATATGAGTTTTGATACCTATGATTGTCCTAAGTGTGGTGCTTTTTTAAGACCTTTGAAATTAAAATCAACCAAAGGTAAATTCTGGTCATGTTCAAAATATCCTGATTGTAAATTTACAGCTGAAAATAAAAGAAATAAACCGGTGCACAATGCTTAACTGCCAGAACAAACTGTTCTATAAAAGTGTCATTCACACGCATCTTGATTTAGTTTCACATGTAGCAAATGTACTCATTAATTATTCGTGGTGGATCGGAGGCCAAGAATGTAATTTAAGTGCCTCTGGTTGGAGTTTTAATTGGAATAATCATAGGTCTGCAGTTGGATATTGTGATTCTAATAATAAGATTATCTATATTTCAAAGCATATTGTTGGACAGAACCTTGATAAACCTCAATTAATTGAAGATAGTATTCGCCATGAAATTGCTCATGCAATAGATTTCCAATTATTTAGATCACGTTCTCAACATGATGATTTTTGGAATTTAATATGTAAAGAAATTCTATGCTCTGGCTCGGTGCTTAGAGTATAAAATATTAATTGTTTGGTTATTTCAGCTCCCTTGTTTTTTCCTATAATCCATGATGATCTTCATCCACTTATCACTTGTAAAGGTGATTCGAATTAAATTCCCTCCTAAATAGTTTTCATAACTAACAACTAAGCCATAATGAACAGTGTTGCTCATGTCATAATTGGTTTGATATCCGTATTTTTTATCTCCATCACTGATCGTTCTTTTGTAATCGTTTTCAGGTTTAAATGAAGTTTTTAATTTATCATATATAGCTTTATAAGCTTTGTTTGCACCATTATATGGACTATTGTAATCACCGAGTAAGTCAGTAAATCCACTTATCCAAATTAATCCATAATCGTCATGGACATACATCTCATAATAATTGATTCTCAGCAAATCTTCATGCGTGTAATTATTAATCGTATAAATGTGTTTCGGTAATTGTGAAGTTTTAAACTCTCTGATTTTTTTATCTATTGCCAGATCCCTATCATCACCTAAAGGTGTTAATTTAACCCCTTTCCTTTGTATTTCCTCAATACTATCACCCCATTCCAAACCTAATATATTGCCACCATCTGAAATTTTAGTAAATTGTCCACCAGAAGTTAATTCATTGCCATTGCTGTCTTCAAATGTGCCATCGCTTCTGTATCTATATATTTTTCCATTGTAATCAAGCTCAGGTGATTTAAAAGCCTTTGGCATATGCCATTGATTTTTAATTTGAATGATATCGCTTGAAACAATACGTAGTTCTACACTGTCGTCATTTGAATAATAAAATATAGTACCGCCATCTAAATAGGCCACTTTTCCATTACTTTCTTTATATGCTGGTTTGGTTTTTTTGTATTTGAATGATGCCACATCAACATTATATTTATTCAGTGCTTCTCTGAGTTTATTACTCTTTCTTTTACATTTTTCTTGTTGCTTTAAAACTTCATTATCTACTTGATTCATCCAATTCCTTTTTTCAGGTTTTTCACGTCCAGGTGCAATCAAATCTAAAGCATTCTCATATATATACTCATATAGAT
>JBPOFV010000488.1:0-2334 GCA_051252335.1 Marinicella sp.
CTCCAATTGCTTACAATTCACATCAAAGAACAGCATTTTCAAATTTTTTCATGGGTACGGGTATTTTGGCTGAAGAAGAGAATATCGATCCGTTGAATTTTTATTTAGCTGCATTCAATATCCTCCCTGACGAAAACACCTTAAATAACGTATTAAGTTATTACAACACCAAAGATAAATACAATGATGGACTAAAGCTATTAAGCCAAGCTAACGCAGAATTGTTAGCTATGCCTGCGATTAAGAGTTGGCATGCTTGGTTCTACACTCAGACGGAAGCATATGATCAAGCCATCGAAGCATACAGTGAATTATTCAACAAGACTTTTACATCTGATGAAGATTTATTCAGCTACATAGAAGTGTTAAACAAAAAGCAGCTTTGGGCAGAAGCCTATGAAGCAGTAAAGAAGCAACTTCCTAACTTGAATAAAAAGTCGACAGGCTTGGGGCTATTGGCTAAATATGCAGGCTTCAGTGGAATGAAAAAAGAAACTTTGGAAGCCATGGATTTGGCTGTAGCCGATGAAAGAATTGATGCGGACAATATTTTTGACATCATGGATGGATTGTATGAAGTTAACGAGACAGAACCTTTGTTAAGTTTACTCAATAAGCAGCTTAAATCCACACCCAATAACTTAGGCCTCTGGTATTACAAAGGAGATGTTTTATTTGGATTATCTCAATTTGAAGAAGCCTTAGTCGCGATGGAAAAAGCCCAAGAAATTGCTCCTAAGAATGAACGGGTTTTAGAGTACATCGAACATATCAAAGAATATCTTGGCTTGGGCAATTACCAATTAATAAATCAGCCTTTAACAGCCGTGACCATTCCTCAAGTTATTAATAATGAAATAACGCAGATACAACCTAAATTTGCAGCAAATGATGCAGAATATTTATATTCAGTTACTGGATTAAACTTTAAAAAAGGTGAACAACTCAGAACCACTTATTATAAAAAACTAAAAATCAATAATGCCAAAGGAGTCAAAGAATATAAAACCGTCACATTTGAATATGACCAAGATTATGAAAATGTTTATATCAATGAATTTAATGTTCTAGATAAAGATGGGAATCTCATTCAAAAACTAGACATTAAAACCATTTATATAACCAATAGCGAGGATGGCCTACAAGCAGATGATGACATGGTCATCAACATTCCTGTGCCACAAATATCCGAAGGTGTCATTATAGACTATACAATCACAACCCAGACCATTGCAAAGAAATCAGAAATGCCCTTCAATCGTTATTTCTTTGTTTCTCCATACCCATCTCAAAACAGAACCATTTATGTCTCAGGTGACGTCATGGACCTTGAAGGAACCACCAAATCGACTGTAACTAGAATTAAAGATACTGGCTTAAAGGCCTGGATAAGTCATGAAGTATTGGCCTATACTTACTTCGATTTTATGCCAGATTTAGAAGACCTCAGTAATTGGTTAATCATCAATCCAATAGAAAAAGAATGGCATACCGTAGGCTTAGATTATTTGGCCATGATTAACAGTAAAATCAACACCCCTATTTCAAAAGGACAAAGTATGGCAATATTTTCAGATGCCAAAACTGAGTATGAAAAAATTGTTAGCGCAGCCAACTTCATTCAAGAAAACATTAATTATCAAGCCTTAGAATTTGGTTCAAGAGCCTTGATACCTAACGATTCAAAAGTCACTCTACAAAATAAATATGGGGACTGTAAAGATCACGCTGTGTTGTTACATGACTTACTCAGTTCTCAGGGAATTAAATCAGAAATCGCTCTGGTTGAAACCAGAAGAAAAGTTAACTCGGATGTGCCTTCCTTAGATCAATTTAATCATGCAGTGGTCTATTTACCAGAGATTGAAGGCGGCATTTTTATCGACACCACGGATAAAGACATCGCCATTGGACTTAACACCCCTCCTGAAAGCATCCAAGGTTCAACTGCTTTGATTTTGTCCGATGAAAAACCCTACTTAAAATCAGTCCCACTGATGGCCCCTGCACACAATAAGATTACCATTGATCGTGAAGTGAGCAAAGATGAGAGCCACTTAATCATTAATGAAACCATCCAATTAACAGGCTATTTGGCATCAAGTTTCAGGTATTCCCTAAAAAACAACAAATCTTCACAAGTTCAGCAAATCATACAATCTTGGATTTCAGATACATACTCAGATTTAGAGTTGGTGGCATTTGAATATTACGGCCTATCTGACAATCAAAATCCTTTGATCGTAGAAATGCAAAGCAAAATGGTTCATGACAATGATTCACTCACGTTTCCTGTTTTCTTTGAAAAAAACTACATGGATCAAACACGTTCAA
>JBPOFV010000489.1:0-2330 GCA_051252335.1 Marinicella sp.
CTTATTTTCCTTTCAAACCCAGGCTGCTACTTTGTATGTAGACAGCAATGGCTTATGCAACGGCTTGAATGATTGTTTTACCACCATTCAAGCCGCTACAAATCAAGCTATCCCAGACGATGAGATCAGGATTTTTCCTGGAGTCTATACAGAAAGCGTCGATCTGTCGTTAATGGGCTCAAGCTTGCCAGTGCCACAAAAAGGCAACATATCTTTCTTCACAGTCAATACCAGTAACAAAGTTGATCCCAATACTGCCAGTGTCACTCCCACCACGAATCCCGGGATTCATCATTCCAATCAAGAATTCAATGGTAATGTACAAATTGATGGATTGAATTTCACCGCTGCTGCTGACGATGGAATAGACTTTGGTGCCAACAATGGTCATATTGTAATCCGTAATGTGGTGTCGAGTAACAACCAGGATGATGGTATTGATTTGGAGTTAATTAATACAGGATTTTCAATGCTAACTGAAAATTCACTTGCAAGCGATAACGGTAGTCATGGTCTTAATTTAGATGCACCTGACAACACAGAAATTACATTAAACCGTATTGTTGCTAATAATAATTCATCTGAAGGTATTGATATTGATATTGATATTGATTTTGATGGTAACCGTTGTTTAACCTTTGTTAATCAATAATTATTTACTGATAAAAGCCCAATGAGCTAGTAAACATTCAGATCATTGGCTTTAATCACTATATATTAGACCTTAGCTCAAGTAATGAGCTGCAAAAATCCTACGGTTAAAATCTATAAATGTTTCTCAAGATTCTAAATTTCAATCAACTCAGTAAATAGGACCAAGTTATCAGTTTTTTAGACCGCTTCTAGGTAAATCTATCAATGCCAGTCCAAGTGAAATTCATGTAGTCGTAAATTTAAATGAAGTTACTGGTGTCATTTTCCATTGATTGAAAGCAATTTAATCAATTCATTTCCAGTGAACTTCTTAAGACGCGATGGCTTATGACTTAATAAACTATGGAGTATCGAGGCGGTGTAATCTTCGGTACGGTCTATGGTAATTTCTAAGTTTTCACCAAAATTGATAATGGTGTGCTCTGGAAGCCAAAAGGCAAACTTCTCAAGGCTAGTTTGAATCAAACAATATCCATTGTACGATTTCAACAAATGATCTGGGGAAATTTGAATGTTAATTTTTTGGTTTTCAGCTTGGATAAATGTCATTGGTTTCAGTCATCAGTATTTGATTATAAATTCAGCAATTTTGATCGAATCAATGAATTCAAATCCATCTCTAAAGATCAAATCATTGTTGTCGCAAAAAACTTCTAAATCTGTGTAATCATCGCCTTTGATGGTGCCGCTGCCCATGCTGATGACGCAGTTTTGTAATGGTGATGTAGGTTCGCTGATAATTTGAACGTCAAAACTTGTACCATCATCAAGTCCAGATAGGAAAACAAATGGTCCATCATCATTTAACAGCAGTTGCTCTGAGTTGTTGATTTCAAGTTCCACAATGTTCCCAGGCAGTAACCCCGTAAGTGAACCACCAACAAAATATTGAATTAGGGTACAGTGCGCGACTACATCGACCACATCATCTCCCGCCAATGTGCCACTGCCATTGCTGATCACGCATATTTGATTGGGGGACGTGGGTTGGGTCAGTACTGTTACATCGTAGGTTGTTTTATCTGGCTGCGCAGTGTTGAACACAAAGGCACCGTTGGTATTCACATTCATATTATCAGCAGCGTTGTTTTGCAGGACCAAATCATTACCAGCAACCAAACCACTGAGTGTGCCGCCAATCATGAAATCATCGACCCCACAATTGACCAACACATCGGTGACATCCGCACCAGCCAGCGTGCCGGTGCTATTACTGACCACACAGGTCTGACTGGGCGTGGTGGGTTGGGTCAATACGGTCACAGCATAATTGGACTCATCAACCAGTGCCGTCAGAAAGGTAAATGATCCGTCTGCTGCCACCGTCAAGTCATCACCCGCGTTGTTTTGCATCACCACCTCATTACCGGCTGCCAAACCCACCACGGTGCCACCAATGCTGTACTCATTGGCGGTACAGGTGATGGTGACATCAGTGATGTCAGCGCCAGCCAGGGTGCCACTGTCATTAGAAATGATACAGGTTTGCGCTGGGGTATCTGGTTGGGTCAGTACGGTGACTGCATAAGCACTTTCATCATCCAGTGCCGTGGCAAAGGTGAAGTTGCCATCGGCCGAGACTATAAGATCATCGCCAGCGTTGTTCTGTAGAACCACGCTGTTGTCAGCGGCCAGTCCCGTGACACTGCCGCCGATGGTGTAGGTGTTGGTGGTAC
>JBPOFV010000490.1:0-2322 GCA_051252335.1 Marinicella sp.
GATTAAATCATGAATTTTAAATACTCAAAAATGCTGGTGGCTTTTGTTTTATTAACAGGTTTTAACATCTGTTCTGAAGCAAAAACGCCAAAAATACAAACAGGACCAAATGCGGAGGTTTCATTTGATGGTCTACATAAAGTTGATAAAACAATTATGGATGATGTTTGGGCCAAGCCTGATGTTGATTTATCTCAATATAAAAAGATCATTTTAAAAAGCACAACAGTGGCTTTCAAAGATGTTGATACAAAATCAAGCCGACTTTATAGGCGAACAGGCAAGGTTAATGAGTTTTCTATCACAGAGAAAAATAAAGAAAAAATTGTTAATGAGATTAAATCAGCTTTTAAAAAACAATTGTCGAAAGTACAGAACTATCAATTAACTGACGATGTGGGTGATGATGTGTTATCAATAGAGGCCTTTATCATTGACATTGTTTCCCATGTCCCACCAGAAAGTTACAGCAAAACAGACGTGTATTTACGCTCTGCAGGCGAAGCCACATTGGTTCTTGAGTTCAGAGATTCAATCAGTGATGAAATTTTAGTGAGAGCTGTTGACCATCGTGATACTGAACAAAATGATATTCTACAAAAAGTCAGTCCAATCACTAATCTCATAGAATTTCGAAAGCTTGCAAGTGATTGGGGTAGAACACTCCGTAAGCGTTTAGATGAAATTGTTGAGTTGAGTAAATAAAACATTACTGACATAGATAACCTTTTCAATCAATCTGGATTTAAATTAATCAGCGATGGCATGGATGCTTTTGTTGCTCGAATGCGGTTGATCGATCAAGCCAACATCAGTATTGATTTTAAATCTTTCATATTTAAAGATGATGCCATTGGCAGGGTACTTTTGGATAAGTTACTTGGGGCCGCAGATCGTGGGGTTAAAGTACGTTTGCTGCTTGATGATTTGTGGTCTGGAAATCAAGATAAGCTGCTTTCCGCCTTTGATGCACATCCAAACTTCGAGGTCAAACTATTTAACCCATTGTCACGATCACCTATAAGAGTACTGCAATATTTGTTTCGCTTTGGTTCAATTACCAGACGCATGCACAACAAAGCATTGATTGTAGATGTCTCAAATGCCATTGCTGGTGGTAGAAATATTGCCCTTGAATACTTTGGCCTTGAACCTGCATTGAATTTTGCGGATTTAGATGTTTTAACATCAGGGCCGGTAGTCAAGGAATTCAGTCAGTCATTCAATGATTTTTGGAACAGTAAATTGTCGATTCCAATTTCAAAATTAATCGGGCCTTTATCTCATAGAAACATCGAATCTGAATACCGTGATAATCAGAAACAAGTTCATACTTATGAAAACCACCCACTTGCTCATGAATTTATTGAGGTAGCAAAACAATCTAAGCTTCTTGGAAATATTCAGTACGAATGGGCCCAGGGTCGAGTGATTGCTGATTCTCCAGATAAAGTTCTTAAGGATCGGAAGAGAATCGATTTACATTTGTCTGGTGATATGGAAAAATTATTTGAATCGACTCAAAAGGAAATGGTCATTGTTTCTCCATATTTTTTACCCGGTAAGCATGGACTTGATGGTTTTGCAAAGAAAGCTGCAAGTGGAGTGAGGATTGTCATCATCACCAATTCCTTAGCCTCAAACAATCATAGCCTTGTTCATGCACATTATGCCAAGTATCGAAAAAAACTGCTTCAGGCAGGTGTAGAAATATACGAGATTAGGCGCAAGGTTAATCAACCTAAAATTCAATTCAACACATTTTTAAAAGATGTCAAAACTAGGTGGAATGATAGAGTTTTGGATAAATCTCAGGTTCTTCATGCCAAAGCGTTTTTATTTGATTGCCAAAAGCTTTTTATTGGTTCTTTAAACCTTGATCCTCGTTCATGGATTGAAAATACAGAAATAGGAGTTCTCATTGATTCTGATAAATTAGGTCAAGAGTTCAGTCGATGGGTAAATCATGAAATGCATGATTCAGCGTATCAACTCAAACTTTCAGATAAAAATAAAATTATTTGGAAAACTGCATCAGGTAAAATTTTTAATCATGAACCTGACTCATCTACATGGAAACGATTCAAAATAAAATTAATGGCCTATTTACCCGTTGAGTCGCTTTTATAAATCAAATCTAACTTAATTCACCAATTGCCACCAAGAGCTAAGTGTAAATTCACTCTTTGCTCTAAAACAGCCCTTTTAATTGCGATTAAATTTGATTCTGCAGAGGTCACTCTTTGCTGAATGGTTAAAACATCTAACAAATCAGTTTCTCCCTCCTTATAACGAATCTGAGCAATATCCAGAGCTTTCTGA
>JBPOFV010000491.1:0-2316 GCA_051252335.1 Marinicella sp.
TGCCAATGCCATTTATGCGCCGATGCCAGGTAAAATCATAGAAGTGAAGGTGAGTGCAGGCGATGAAGTGTCAGATGGTCAAACTTTGGTTGTTATGGAAGCCATGAAGATGGAGTTAGAACTTAAGGCTGAAAGAGCGGCCACCATTAAGCAGGTTTTGCACCAATCATCTGAACAAGTTAAAGCGGAAGCTATTTTGGTTGAATTGGAGCCGATTTGATGTATCCAAAACAAGTTAAAATTGTTGAAGTTTCGCCTCGTGATGGATTACAGAATGAAAAACAAATCATTGCCGTTAAGGATAAAATTGATCTCATCAATGGTTTAAGAAAGGCTGGATTAACAAGTATTGAAGTTACAGGGTTTGTTTCTCCTAAATGGGTACCTCAATTGGCAGATGCTAAAGAAGTTTGTACTGGCTTAACGGTTGATCCTGCCGTTAATTATTCTGCATTAACGCCTAATTTACGTGGTTTGGATGCAGCCATTGAAGTTGGTATCAAAGAAGTGGCAGTTTTTACTGCAGCATCTGAAAGTTTTAATCAAAAAAACATCAACTGTTCGATTGAAGAATCATTTGAGCGTTTTACTCCGGTCATTGAAAAAGCTGAATCATTGAATATGAAAGTAAGGGGCTATGTGTCCTGTGTTCTTGGCTGCCCTTATGAAGGCGAGATTGATCCGCATGTTGTGGCACAGGTGGCTAAACGTTTGCAGGAAATGGGTTGTTATGAAGTGTCATTGGGAGATACGATCGGAACGGGTACACCACTGGCGGCACAAAAGATGTTTAAATTATGTGCTGAACATGTACCAGCTGAACAACTGGCGTTACATTTTCATGATACTTATGGCCAAGCGCTGGCAAACATACAAGCTTGTCTTGAATTGGGTGCTGGAGTTATTGATGCCTCAGTGGCAGGATTAGGCGGTTGCCCCTATGCCAAAGGTGCGACTGGCAACGTCAGTACTGAAAATGTGGTGTATATGTTGAATGGTATGGGAATTGAAACAGGCATTGATTTAGACAGGCTTATAGTTACAGGCAAGCAAATTTCAGCGGTTTTGGGCAGGCAGCCAAACAGCCAAGTAGCCAATGCTTGGTAAAGCTAAAATTTACTTAATATAGACGTCACTGATTATCAGTTTGGTTGGCTTCAGCCAATGCCAGTTTATATATCATGTCTTCATAGTCATAATCTGGGAAGCTTTCTTGCATTTCAGTTAACAACTGATCTGCCAAGTCAAATTGACCTCTATCAATATAACGCTCAAATTGTTCAAACTCTAAAGCCATCAAGGGCCCCATAGTACTGGGTTTGATCGTTCGTTTGCCCGCTTTTAGCTCATCCATCAAAAGTTCCCGACTGGAATCAATAGAGGTGCTGGAACTTGGTTGTCCAGTTATTGATAAGGTACCTTGTTCTTCAATAATTTTTTGTAGGTTGTCACTAACTGCTTGTGGTGTGGTTGGTTTTGGTCTGGCCATGGCTCTTGGTGCTAATGCCTCCTCCTCTTTAACTTGTGAGTCGTATTCGGCATCCATTTGTGTCGCTTCACCAACAAAATCTGATTCTGGTGTCGCTGCTGGCTCGGGCTGTATGGCGTTATTGGCATGAGTCAACTCTTGATTTTGACTTAAAAACCAGACCATAGGTAATACCAGAACCACAGAAGCTGCTGCCATCCAGGGTTTGTAGTTAGGTTTATGATTACCACTGGTTGATAATCTGGCCTGTTGTAGAATGCTTCTGTCTAATTGTGCTGGTGGTAACTCTTGATTGTTGTCTTGCATGAGATCGTGCAGAATTTTAGAATCTACATTGTTTTCATTTATTTTATTATTCATTTGAAATGCTCCAGTGCCGCTTTGAGCTTTTGTACAGCATACCGGTATTGACTTTTGGTTCTTTCATAAGCTTGGTTTGTAATTTCTGCTATTTCTCGTAATGAGAAGCCGCTGTCATGATGCATACTGAATGTTTGTCTTTGATCAATTGGCAAAGTTAAAACGGCTGATTTAAGTTGCTTTGACATTTGTTTGGCTTCAAACTCATTTTCAGGATGTTTTAGTTGGGTGTCTTGTAAGGTGCTTATGTCTTGCTTTGGATCGTTGTAATTATCTGCATGGTTGATTGCTGATTTTCGGAAATGGTCAATCATGAGTCTTCGAGCAATCGTATATATCCATGTGGTGAATTTTTGAGTTGGGTCATAGTTAGATTTGTGATTAATGACTCTAAACCACAATTCCTGGAATAATTCATTACTGTCCTGAACATTGTTGATAGATCTTGAAATAAAACGATATAGGGG
>JBPOFV010000492.1:0-2315 GCA_051252335.1 Marinicella sp.
AGGATCAACTGCTGACACATTTGAAGTCAGCCAAATAACAAGCAACAAAGATATACAAACGAATGATATTTCGACCAAAAGAACATTGAAATTAAATGCGGCTGAATTTGACCCATTAATTGAGAAATTATCACTTTCCGGGTTACCAGATCTTATGCAACAATCCAGTAAATATGGGTTGGTACAATTTCATCAAAAAGACTCAAAAAGTTATGATCGCATTCATCAAATGGGTGCCAAGGTATTAAATTACCTCCCGCATGATACTTATGTGGTTGAATGGGATGAGAAGACTAAGGCTAAGTTACAAAAATCTGACACATTTCGGTTTGTCGGTGATTATCAGCCAGTATATAAATTAAGTCCTCATGTGTGGAATTCTGCAAAAGCACTGAAAACTGAACATTCACATATGGAAATTGAACTGTTTGGTTTTAAAGGATCTTCTCGCAAAAACTTAAAAAATTCGTTGCAGAAATATGCTCAAGATGTACATATTGATGTCGTCGAAGATCGAAATGGTATGCCTTATGTAAAAGCCACCATCAAGTCTGATGTGGTCTCAACTTTATTGCAGCTGGTTCAAGCCCAAGATGTGATGTGGATTGATCGTTATTTGCAACCCAAGGTTTACAACATTGATTCAGTGGGCCCAATTCAATCCAATCAAGCAGACATCACTCAAGCCACCATATGGAATAAAGGAATCACTGGAACGGGTCAAATTGTCGCAGTGGCTGACAGTGGTTTAGATCGTAATCAAGACTTCTTTACACAATACAACACGGGTTCAGGTGGTGTCACCAAAAAATACACCAATGCCACATATCCTGGGGCAAGTACAGTTGGTGAATTGAATTTAGACCATAAAGTGATCGGTTATTTTGTCCAACCTGGCGCCAGTGAATATGATGATGATGCTGAATGTAGTGAAGATTCAGGTGCGACAGGATTTCATGGGACTCATGTGACTGGAACAGTTGCAGGTGACTCAGGCACACCAGCCAGTTCAACCAGTGCAAATTATGACGAAGGTGATGGCATGGCTCCTCATGCTCAAATATTGTTTCAAGACTTAGGTAATACGCAATCAGGTTGTTTAAGTGGCAGGGGTGGCTATGATATGTTCATTCAGGCCGCAGGCGCTGGGGCCGGTATATCCTCTAACAGTTATGGGACTAATGCCGTTGAAGATGATGACGATGATGGTTATTTTCCTAATGACTTAGAAGTGGACCAAGCCAGTTATGATATTGAAGACATGTTGATCGTATTTGCAGCTGGGAATGATGGTTTCACCGGTTTGGGGCATCCTGGCCATGCAAAAAACGGACTAACAGTTGGTGCAGTGGGTCATGGTATTTCAGAAACAACAGCCGGTTTTTCTTCACGAGGTCCTGCATATGATGGCAGAAGGAAACCTGACATAGTAGCCCCTGGAGTAGGGATCATGTCAGCTGGTGGTAATTTAGACAATGCCGTCCCTCCGGCACAGCCTTCAGGCTTCATAGAAAGTAAATCAGGAACATCGATGGCCACTCCAACTGTGTCAGGTGGTTTGGCATTGATGAGACAATACTTCATGGATGGCTTCTATCCCAGTGGCAGCAGAAATGCAGCCAATGCCATCAAGCCAACAGGCTCTTTATTAAAATCCACGGTATTGAATGGTACTTATATGAGAACCAGAACACCTTCAGTTGATCAAGGTTGGGGACGTATTTGGTTAGATAACAACTTGTACTTCACAGGTGACAGTAAAGGCTTAAGAGTATGGGACTTACCTAATTCAAATGGACTGGTTACAGATGATGAGATGACATTCAAAGTTCAAGTGCCATCTGGAGAAGACTTTCGAGCTACCTTGTCATGGTTTGACCCACCTGCTGCATTAGGTAACGGGCAGGCTTTAATTAATGATTTGGACCTTGAAGTTAAATTCAATGGTCAGACATATAAAGGCAACAATTGGAGTATGGGTGAATCATTAAGTGGTGGTAATGCAGATTCATTGAATAATGTAGAACAGATTCATCTACCTAATCCATCAGCAGGCGAATATGAAATCATTGTTAAGGGCACACAAATTAATGGTTCTGGAGAAGCAAGGACCAGGAAACAAGGTTTTGCGCTGGTTACTTCCCAAGCACAATGTTCCACATCAGTATCTGCTTCGGCCAGTATTGATGTGACTGATTCTGCTTCAGGAGATCCGATGATTAACTTGACTCCTGCCAGCGGTATCAATGATTATCAACTGTACCGCAAAGCAGGTACTTGTGCTGCAGATAACTCAGGGTATCAGTTCATTGGAC
>JBPOFV010000493.1:0-2314 GCA_051252335.1 Marinicella sp.
GGTTAATTACTGCATTCTTATTGATTGCTGTGATGCCTGTCTTAGCAGGTGCAGTGACCATGTTATTAACTGACAGATATTTTGATACCAGCTTCTTTAATGCAGCCGGTGGTGGTGATCCAGTCTTGTTCCAGCATATTTTCTGGTTCTTTGGACATCCTGAAGTATATATCATGATCTTACCGGCCTTTGGTGTTGTTTCTGAAATCATACCTACCTTTGCGCGCAAACCTTTGTTTGGCTATGTCTCTATGGTGTACGCCACAGCAGCCATTGCCTTCTTGTCTTTCATCGTTTGGGCTCATCACATGTTCTCAGTCGGGATGCCACTGGGTGGGGAACTGTACTTTATGTACGCCACCATGATGATTGCAGTACCAACAGGGGTGAAAGTATTTAACTGGGTAGCCACTATGTGGAAAGGGTCAATGACATTTGAAACCCCGATGCTGTTCTCATTGGCATTTGTTATCCTCTTTACCATTGGTGGTTTCTCAGGTGTCATGATGGCACTTGCACCGGTGGACTTACAGTACCATGACACCTACTTTATTGTGGCCCATTTCCATTATGTATTGGTAACGGGAGCTGTGTTTGGAATCATTGCTGGTGCTTATTACTGGTTACCAAAATGGTCAGGTCATATGTACAATGAACGTTTGGGTAAAATACATTTCTGGTGGTCGACCATCTCTGTAAATGTGTTGTTCTTCCCACAACATTTCTTGGGATTAGCTGGTATGCCACGTCGTATACCTGACTATTCAACGCAGTTTGCTGAATTTAATATGTGGTCTTCAATTGGTGGTTTTGCCTTTGGTTTGGCTCAAGTATTCTTTATCTATGTGGTTTGGAAAACAGTCAGAGGTGGTGAGAAAGCAACGGCTGAAGTCTGGGACGGCGCTAAAGGTCTGGAATGGACTGTGCCATCACCAGCACCACATCATACCTTTGAAGAATTTGGACCAGTAGATTTAGACAAAATGGCCCATGGTAAAGTCCATTAATGTTGGAACTCTGGAATGAACCAAGACGATAAAAAAACGCAAGAACAACGCAAAGCAGCCAGAAAAACAGCCATTGTATTGGCGCTGGTTGCTTTGGGATTTTTCGCTTGGTCGGTTTATATAGTGATGGATCATGCAAAGGGATAAGGCCAATAAAAAAGTGATCAAGCTCAGCTCAATCGTGGTGATTGTAATGGTGGGTTTTGGTTTTGCTTTGGTACCTCTGTATGATGTTATTTGTGACATCACTGGCCTGAACGGTAAAACTGGTGTGATTGCTGCACAAGACATCAAAGAAACTGTTGTAGACCACACCATAACTGTGCAATTTGATGGTACGGTGAACAGTGATTTGCCTTGGGCTTTTAAACCCAAACAGTTTTCCATGGAAGTGGTACCTGGCAAATTGTATTCAACTGAATACATTGCGCAAAACATTTCAGAATTGGACATCACAGGGCAGGCAATTCCCAGTGTGGCACCGAATGAAGCGTCACTTTATTTCAGTAAAACGGAATGTTTTTGCTTCACAGAACAGTTGTTAACTGCCGGTGAAAAAAAATTAATGCCGCTGACTTTTATTGTCAGTTCGGATATACCCAAGGACATAGGTGTTTTGACCTTGTCATACACTTTTTTTAATAAAAACCGCATGACCACAGCACAACAAGCTGAAGGTGATGCAGAGCATGAAAAAATTTAATTTTTAGGGGCAAGAAAGATGTCAGAATTAAGTAAAGATCAGTATTATGTACCACATTTAGCCAAGTGGCCTATTGTAGGTTCGATTGGTTTAACCACCACCTTCGTCGGTGCTACTCAAGCACTTAACAGCGAAACGTCAATCACGCCTTGGATGATGTATGTGGGTATTGCCATCATCTTATATATGATGTTTGGCTGGTTTGCTGAAGTGATCAAGGAAAGTGAGGAAAACTTATACAACACTCAAGTTGATACTTCGTTTCGAATGGGGATGATTTGGTTTATATTTTCTGAGGTTATGTTTTTCGCTTGTTTCTTCGGAGCACTATTTTATGCCCGCACATTTTCAGTGCCTTGGCTCGGTGGAGAAGGCACTGGTTTGTCTACCAATGAAGTTTTGTGGAATGGTTATGAAGGCGTTTGGCCGACCAATGGGCCAGGCGAATTGAATGGTCGATTTGAAATCATTGATCCCTACCATTTACCCTTAATCAATACATTATTGTTATTAACCAGTTCTGTAACCATCACCATTGCGCACCATGCCTTGCGTGCAAATAACCGTGCTCAAACTATATTCTGGTTAATCGCGACGGTTATCC
>JBPOFV010000494.1:0-2313 GCA_051252335.1 Marinicella sp.
TTGTTGGCGCTTGCTTTGTTTGCATGGGTTTTGAATGGTATGATAGAGGCTGATAAATATTTTACTTTATTGCATTGGATTCCAGTTGTATTGGCCTTTGTCAGTGCCTCATTTGTGTTGTTCATTTGGGCGGCTCATCACTTGAACTGGCTAGACTTACATGAAATTAAGTATGGCATGACTCCCTTGTTGTTATTCTTGGCTGTTTTAATTCCAAATTACCAGGATTTTCATGAAGGTTTCGGGTGGTTGTCTTGGTTGATCGCTTTTATGGTTAATTACTGGATATTAAAAGTCTATGACCATAAAGATTTTAAATTGACTGAGCATTACCATGTTCTGAGTTTGTGGGTCTTGAGCTATGTGTTGGTTTATGAATTTGCTGCCTTATTGGCCATACAACTGGGGTATGAAAATATTTGGTATTCAGCTTCATTCACAGGTTCGTTATGGGTCATAAGCACGTTGGTATATAGCTTGCGAACACGATTGACTTGGCCGTTGCTCAAACACGCCAAAGCCTATTTTCAATGGGCCATGCCAGTCATGATTTGGACCTTGTGGTTATTGGTCATGATCTTAAATACCAATGATCCTGGGGATTTATTGGGAATACCATATTTGCCCGTATTAAATATCATTGATATTTTAGGCTTGTTGGTTATTTGGCTGGCAATTAAGTTACAACAAAATAATGAAAACGGCTTGTTTATCAAAGACATGAAGTTTAAGTATGCATTATTAGCTGGTACTGCCTTTTTGATGTTGAATGCAACCATGCTACGCTGCTTCCATTATTGGTACGGTATTGACTATCAATTGAATGACTTGATGTCATCATTTATGGTCCAAACTGGGTTCAGTATCTTGTGGGCAGCCACAGCAGTGACTTTGATGGTGTTGGCTGCAAGAAAATATTGGCGTCATGTTTGGTTGTTGGGCTTGGGCCTGATGATATTGGTGGTGGCTAAATTATTTTTAGTTGATATGTCAGCATCAGGTAGTATCGAGCGTATAGTGGCCTTTTTAACCGTTGGATTCTTGCTTTCATTGGTAGGCTATTTTTCACCGTTACCACCAGATATTAACAAAGGAAATGAAACAAAGGGTGAGAATCATGAAGCTTAATTTTATACATGATGTCAGGCAATTATTAATTTTTAGCCTGTGGGTGGTGTTGCCGGCATCAGCCGTTGATTTTAATTACAAAATTCCATTAGCAATTGAAGTTGAAGCGGATGGCTATGTATTTGATGTGCCCAAATCGGTTTATCTAAATGTGGCATACGATGATTTAAGAGATATTCGTATACTGAACTCATCCAATGACAATGTACCTATGCGTTTGTCATTAAATGATGATGAAGTGAAAAGTACTGTATCAACCGCAACATTGCCGGTTTTTTCATTGAACCAAACTGTCAATATACCTGTTAACACCAAGCAGGTGAAGACCTCATGGGAAGGACGAGTTAATAGCCATGTGGTCACAACATCAAATTCGATTCAGAACTATGTACAAAGTCAGGAAGTTTCGCGTGATGATGCAGTCATCATTGACGCAACCTCGATTCAAAATGAGCAGGTTGTGGCACTTGAAATGAAATGGGATTTTGGTTCCCATGGGAATCGAGTTTTTTATGTTGAATTATTAGGTAGTAATGATTTGTCAAATTGGCAAAACGTTTTAAACCATCAAAAAATGATTGAATTGGATACAGGGTCTAAAGTTGTCCTTGAAAATAAAATGCCACTGCCTGATAAGTCATTTGAATATTATCAACTCAGATTTAAAAACTTACCAATTCCTGAAGTTTTGGAGGTCAAAGCAATCATGCTAAATCATGCCATTAAGCAACCATTGAATTGGTCAGAGGTGGCAAGTTTTGTGGTGCTTGATCCGAAACAATATGGGCATCATATAGAATGGGATATGGGTGGTTATTTTCCGGTTGAGTCGATAAAAATTGATTTTGATTACAAAAACTTAATGGCTGATGTTAAATTATTTTCAAAATCAAATCCTACAGCAAATTGGCAAGTTGTGGCCCAAGACAGTGTGTATGCGGTTGGTGATGGTGAAATGGCAATGTTTAATGATCAAATAACTTTTAGAACCAATCGGCATCGATATTGGAAATTGGTCAGTAACTCCGAAATCACCAGTCAATGGGTCAATCAATTATCATTTGCATGGCGTCAGCACCAAATTCGATTTTTAGCCCAAGGTGCTGGTCCTTACGGTTTACATTTTGGTTCTGCCGAAGTTAACTCTATGCCGAATATCCGATGGTACAATCAATTATCATCAAC
>JBPOFV010000495.1:0-2310 GCA_051252335.1 Marinicella sp.
AGCCAATGTTGATAAAATGGAACAATTGATTGGTAATATTGATCGTAAATCTGATTCTTCTATCGAATTAATTCCATTGCAATATGCCAATGCACAAGATGTGGCAGATACGTTGACCCAATTGTTAGATTCAAGTAATGCATTGGGTCCGCAGTCTAAAATTGTTCCTGACACGAGAACCAATGCGGTCATTGTTAATGCAAACCCCTCTTTGAAATCAAAAATAATGAGCATCATCAGCAGTTTAGATGTACCGTTGGATACCAACACCCAAGCTCAAGTGGTGTATTTAAAATATGCATCTGCAGAAAAACTAGTCCCCATTTTAGAAAATTTGGCAAAAAGAGGGCAAGGTGAAAATGACGATAACAATGTCAGCATTCAAGCCCACTTAGAAACCAATAGTTTAGTCATCAATGCACCCCCTGCTATATATCGCAATGTACAACAAGCCATTGAGCAGTTAGACATCAGGCGCCAACAAGTATTGATTGAAGCCATCATTGCTGAAGTGTCAGTAGATAATTCTAAAGAATTGGGTGTGGATTGGTTTGCTCCTATTGCTGGGGACAGTGATGATGGTATTGTGGGTGGATCATTTACTGGTAGTTCGTTACCAAATTTGGGGGCAGATGATCCTTTAGATGTGTTTGGTAGTTTACTATCTGGCGGCTTGAATTTAGGTTATTTAAATTTTGGAACGGGTAATAATGGTGAACAAATTTTTAAATTTGGTGGATTGTTAAAAGCCATTGGCACCAGTGGGAACAATAATATTTTGTCCACGCCATCAGTGGTGACTTTGAATCATCAAGAGGCCTCATTATCTGTAGGGCAAGAAGTGCCTTTTGTGACAGGACAATTCTCCTCAACTGGAAGCTCTGATGCCCAAGGTACACCCAATCCATTTACCACCATACAACGTGAAGATGTGGGTTTATCTTTAACTGTTACTCCGCATATCAATGAAGGCGGACAAATCGTCGTTGACATAGCTCAAGAGATATCAAGTATCGATGCAACAGCCATCAGTGCTGTTGATTTAGTGACTAAGAAAAGAACACTGTCAACGTCAGTGATGATTCCAGATGATTCAATTTTGGTGTTGGGTGGTTTGATCGATGACTCGGTACAGGAAACCATAAGGAAAGTACCTGTTTTGGGTGATATTCCTTTGATTAAAAATCTTTTTCGAACCAAGAAAAGAACCCGTGTAAAACGGAATTTAATGATTTTTATTCACCCCAAGATTTTACGTGATGACTTGCATCAAGAAGCAATTAGTAAAGAACGTTACAATGAAATTCGTCAACAGCAATTAGATGAAACCACGCCGGAAAAATTCCGAAGAGGTGAACCACAATTACCTGAATTAGATGAATTTGAGGGCGATAAAGGCGAAAATTGATGTCTGATTTTGAGCCAGTCAAACTGCCATCATACAGCTTTGCAAAAAATCGTGGGGCCACGATATTGCAGCAGCATACTGATGGGCACATTACACTTGCCGTTTCAAAACAAGCTTCACCAGCTGCTATAGCTGAACTTCAAAGGCTCAGTTCTAAACCAGTTGAATTGAATTTTTTTGAACCTACTCAGTACCAACAAATCATTCAGAAAATTTACCACCATCAACAATCAATGACTGATGATGTGGTTGCAGATTTGGATAACAGTGAAGCAGAATTATCGAAAATAGCAGAAGTTTTGGCTGAACCTGAAGATTTGTTAGAAAGTAATGATGATGCACCCATCATACGTCTAATCAATGCCTTATTAGCTGATGCAGTCAAAGTAAACGCTTCAGACATCCATATCGAACCAGGTGAAAAATATTTGTCAATCCGTTATCGTGTGGATGGCGAATTACAAGAAGTCCTGACACCTGATCGTAGCTTGTCACAAATGATTGCTTCTCGTGTGAAAATTATGTCCAAACTGGATATCGCTGAAAAGCGGCTTCCTCAAGATGGTCGTATTTCATTGAAAATTGCAGCGCATCCGATTGATATCAGGGTTTCGACTATTCCAGGCGCCTTTGGTGAAAGGATAGTGATGCGTTTATTGGATAAACAAGTTGGACAATTGAGTTTAAAACAACTTGGGATGAAACCAGATCACCTCAACCAAATGGAACAATTGGTTAATTTGCCACACGGTATCATCTTGGTAACAGGCCCCACAGGTTCTGGTAAAACCACCAGTTTATATGCGGCCATAGAAGCGATCAATGAACGGTCAAGGAATATAATGACCATTGAAGATCCGATCGAATACCACTTAGATGGCATCAGTCAGACTCAGGTGAAC
>JBPOFV010000496.1:0-2305 GCA_051252335.1 Marinicella sp.
CCCCTTAACTGGCTTAAATCTTTGATATCCACCTGCCCCTTGATCTCCGAATCATCCAACTTGAAATCAATTTGACTTAAGAATAAACGGTTGTTCGCCAATGACCATCGATTGGAACCAGATAATTCATTATTGGCCGCATTTTCTAATGGTGAACCCATAGCCTGTAACAATTCATCCACAGAAAACGCCGACACTTCCATTAGGCCGGACAATGACATGTTTTTTGATATTTGTTGACCAACCACTGGCGTCGTTAGTTGCATAACACCATAACTGAATTCCAATAAATCAATATTGAGGGTATCTTGATTTAGATCCATGACAGTGTTGCCTTGTGTTGTTAATGCCATAGCAATACCATCAGATTGGCCATCAAATGACATGCGCTTGAAATTAAATATGGGTAAATGCTCACTGGCCAAATGAGTGGCATCCCATGCCATATCAAGCTGTCCATTCATTGCCAGAGCTGGCAATTCAATTTGTGCCTGCAGTGACATGGCTGTGGCCGTGTTGGCTTTTATGACATCACTTTGAAAAGACATGTCTGCCAATTGAATTTCCAAATCAGCTTGTGCATCTTTATAGTTTAAATCGCCATCACTGATCACAATTCCACGAATTTCAAAATCAGTCGGCGATTCATTGGCCTGATTGTCCCCTTCATTACTTTCTAAGTGATTGAGTAATGACTGCCAATTGTTGTTACCTGATTTGGCCACTTGTAACTTGATTTGTGGTTGTTGAAGTTCGACTTGCCCAATTTTAATTTGTTGACTCAACAAGGGTAGCAACTTAACCCTGACGGCCACTTGTTTCACTTGCGCTAAGTAATCGCCTTTAAAACCAGCTTCATTCGCAATGGTCACATCTTTTATATTAATGGCCACCCATGGAAACACCGACCACTCTATTGGTCCGTTTAAAGCCACTTCGCGACCGATGCTGTCAGTCATCACTTGCTGAATTTGTGGTTTGTGCTCATTGGGGTCAAATACAATCGGCAATAAGATAACTGCCAACACCAACAAAATGACCACAAAGGCCATGATACCAAGTAACCACTTAAACAATTTTTTCATAGCATATGGATAAATAATAAAAAGTTAATGTAACACCTTTGAGCTTAAATTCTTGTGAACATTTGTAATTTTTGGATAATTTATGTCACTTAGCTGCATACTTTGTACCTGTCCTGGAGTGCGTTGAAATAATTATTTTAAAATTAATTTTAATATCAGCCGTATCTAACTGTTATAAAAGACATTTACCTTAACAATCCAGGCGCTAAATAAATATTATTGTTGGCATTGAGCAGTAAGGCATTCTATAATTTTTTTGTGTGTGTATTGATTAGTTAGCCCTTGAATAGCCCTTCATCAAGCTGAATATTCCGTTTGTCTAAAATCAAACCACACCGTATTAAAAATATTCAATAAATAAATGACCCATTCAAGTAAGTAGTAGATATTAATATGACCCAAAATCTCAACAATCAGAGCCATGATCGTTCCAACATCGCATGGCTTATTGATTCATTACATGGATCAGAGCTGATTCGATCTGTTTTCTTATTGATTGCATGGTTAGCAGTTTGGCAACTCGGCAGATTGGTAGAATATACTGAACATGCCAGTGTTTGGTTTCCAGTTGCAGGGCTCACATTTTCATCTATGTTGGTGCTCGGTCACAGAGCATTAATACCCATCATGACCGGCGCCATAATAATCACCATTTGGCAAGGAAACCACTACCAATCTCCATTGAATTTAATGGAGCTAATTTGGGCAGGTTTTCTATTTGGCTGCGCTCATATACTTCCCTATTGGGTTGGTGCTTTGACCATCAGACAACTTTCGCAAAAACAAGATCACAGTGCGCCCCAGTTAATTGTTACATTCCTATTGGTAGCTGGCTTTACAGCCTTTATAGTGACTGCTCTGGTGATTTCATCTTTGGTTATAACTGACCAAATGCAATTGGCAGATGTCAGTAAAACATTGCTGCCATTTTGGGTAGGTGACATGGCTGGCGTCATTGTGTTAACTCCTTTATTTAGTGGCCTACTTATTTATTTATTTCCGAACCCGTATTGCTCTCTGAGCGAATTCACTCGTGAAAGACTCGGTACATTTCATAACCTGCTGTATAAGGTTGGATTGAATATAGTCCTCATCATTGCCACCATGTTATTGGCATATTTTTCTGCTGCTTTTGAAAGCTCATTTGCTATTTTCTTCTTAGCTGTCACCCACATGTGGATTGCGTGTACAGAAAGCCCTAAATTCAACATACTGAGTTT